>CAWUJC010000123.1:0-6903 GCA_963922355.1 uncultured bacterium
AGAATGGCCGTGAGGTGCTGTTGCGGGGCGCGAACCGGCTTCCGCCGGACGGTGACATGATCGGTCGGCTGCACGCGGGTAGCAAGGTCCGTTACCACCTGGGCGTTGAGGCGCACCACGCCATCACGAATCAGCTCTTCCACGGCACGCCGCGAGCCTAGTCCCGCGCTAGCCAGGAACTTGTTGAGGCGGATGCCGTCTTCATTCATGAGGTGATCTCTGGAAACAAAAAAGCCAGCGGAAGAATTTCTTGCCGCTGGCCCTTTTGAAATTAAGCAAGGCTGCCGGGGTTTATTCCTCCGGCTGCGTCTTGGGGAGGCCGAGCACGCTCTGGCCTTCTTTCCACTGACCGCGCTTCTTCAGCAGGTCAACACGCTCAATGCGCTTCAGCACACTGCGCTTGGCCAAGATGCTGCCTTTGCTACGTAAACTACGATGTTGGGACATGGGAAAATCTCCTTGTTTGCCTGATTTTAATCGGGAGCCGGGCAAAATGCCAAAACTGGTGACCTTTGGCAAGCCCTGAATTTATTCTTTTGGATGACTCCGTCGTCACCCGGCGGCGGGCGGTTCCAACTCGGCGATCCAACTCTTCAGCGTTTCCGCATCGCGGAGGAAGTTGGCCGGCTCGTTATCGGTGACGAATTCCATCAACAAGCAGCGCGGCGTGGCATCTTCTTGTAGGCGATGGAGGAACTTGCTCCAGCGGCCATCCCAGCCTTGGCGAAGGGGGTGGCGTTCGTTCGTCGTCGGCCACCAATGGAAAACGTGGACGTTGTCCAGCAGCGGCAAAGCTAACTCCAGCGAGGCCAAGCAGTCGTCGGTGGGCATCCCGTTGGGCGGCTGCCAGAGGGTACGCAAGGCGGGATGTGCGGCCTCCTGCATCAGGCGGGCGGCAGATTCCGGCGTATCCGTCAACGTGCCGCCATGGTATTCGAGCGTGACAATTTTCCCTTCTTTTTCCGCGAGACCTGCCACCCGATGAATATCCGCCGTGACGGCCGAGCGCTGCTCTTCGTTCATGTCGGCGGAACCGCCCTTCCCGGCCCAGATACGGATGCTCGGCGCCCCTAAGGCAACGGCACTCGCGAGGACCTTTTCAAAGGTATCTCCCTCCTCCAGGCTGGCCGTCGTCCGGTAATAGGAGCCATAAGCAGCAACTTGCAGTCCGGCATCCTGTGTCAGCGCGGCAACTTCTTTGGCCTTGGCGACATCGCCGTGCGGCGCGTGGATATCCCCGCCCCATTCGATCCCGGACAAACCAGCTTGAGCCACCAGGTCAACGACCTCTTGAGGCGAGAGTTGGCGAAATGTGATCGAAACAAGACCAGGCGTAAACATCTCTTTGGTCCTACCCCCTTGCGGGCGATGGTCAAGCCATGATCAGTGAACGCTCTTGCGTAATTTGATACTGCAAGGGTTGCCCAGACAAGAAGCGACGGCATTCATCGATCATGTAACGCCCCATGCGGCGGCATTCCGGCCCCGTACTACCCGCAATGTGCGGCGTGAGAATCACGTTGGAAAGCGAGTAGAGCGGCGAGCCTTCTTCCGGCGGCTCAGGATACGTGACATCCAAAACCGCAAAAAGGTCAGGACGCTGTTGCAGAACTTCAATCATCTCAGGCTCATTGATGACCGCACCCCGCGAGGTATTGATCAACGTCGCGTTGGGCTTCATCGAGCCAACGAGTTCGCCGTTGATGAGGCCCACCGTCTCCGGCAACCACGGAGTGTGGAGGCTCACGACATCACTCCGGCGGAAGAGTTCATCCAGCTCCACCATTTCCACGCCCAGTTCGGCCCCCTCCTCGGCACTGACGAAGGGATCGTACGCGATAATCTTCACGTCCAGAGTCTTGAGGCGCTCGATCAAGTAACGCGCAATCACCCCCAGGGAGACCAGGCCAACGGTGCTACCGTAAGCACCGGGAAGTTTCCAAGCCATGCGATTCCAGACGCCTTCATTGATGGCGCGCACGTACTGCCAACCGGTCTTGAGAGCGAAGATGACCTGAGAAAAGGCGAACTCGCTCACCGGAACGGCGTTGGCCATCCAAGCGGAGCTAATGGGAATCTCCTTTTCCCAAAAGTCATCAGTCACGAAACCCTTAATCGCTCCCGAACCGTAAAGAAAGGCTCTCAGATGGGGAACTTGGGCCATGAACTCCGCATCAAGCTTGGGCGCTCCCCAGCCGGAGAAGATGATTTCAGCCTCGGCTAGGGACTGAGCATATTCGGGATAAGTCTCAATCGTCATCGGCGGCGCGATGACTTCGCAAAAGTCGTCGATCTCGGCCCGAATTTCGCCCCGGTAGATGATCTCGTAGGCGTGTTCACTCAGGATAAAAATGGTCTTGGGCTTACTCATGACGTCGTTGCAGCTAAGGATTTTGGGGGAAGGCTTTCTTGCCACCAAGCGAGGAAGTTGTCTTCGACCTGGCTTGGGTTAAGCAGGAGCAGCTCGGGGCAATCATAGGGATGATGTTCCCGAAAAGCTGCCTGCAGGCCTTCCCATTTTTCGCTGGAAGTTTTGATCATCAAGAGCACTTCGCCATCTTGTTGGATCTTGCCTTGCCAGCGGTAGAACGATTTCACCCCAGGGACAACGTTGACGCAAGCGGCCAGTCCGCTTTCCACCAAACATTGCGCCAAGCTTTCCGCCTCCTCAGTTGTGCTGAGGGTGGTGAAGGCAAGGCGAGGTTCGATCATCTGTCCAGCTAACAATTATACCGGATTTGCTTCCAGCTTGGCGTCACTTAAATGGTTTACAGTAACCGGCTCGGTGCGCTCAATCCAGCCCCCGCCGAGGACAAGATCGCCGTCAAAGCAAACGCCGGCTTGTCCGGGCGAGATGGCGCGCTGCGGTTCGAGGAATTCCAGCCGGGCCCGGTGGTTGGGCAGCGGATGCAATCGCGCGCGGACTTCCGGGAAGTTGTGCCGCACTTTACAGGTAATTTCCATCGGACCTTCGGGTTCACCCAGCGGCCAATTGGTTTGGCTGATGTAGCACTCCGGGCGGACCAGATCATCGTAGGTGCCTACGATCACGCTCTGGCTACCCGGATCAATATCCACGACGTACATGGGCTGGCCGGTGCCGCCGCCTAAATTGAGGCCCTTGCGTTGGCCCACTGTGTAGAACTCGATCCCCTCATGCTCGGCCAAACGTTTGCCGCTGAGGTCGTAGATACCCCCGGGATGGAAGGAATCTTCGCCCATGTGCGACTTGAGGAACGCCTTGTAGTCATTCCCCGGAACGAAGCAAATTTCTTGGCTTTCTTCCTTATCGTAGGTCTTCAAGCCCATTTGCTTAGCGATGGCGCGGACCTCCGGCTTTTCCAATCCGCCCAGCGGCAACAGGGTGCTGCGGAGCTGTTCTTCCGCCAGACTAAACAGGAAGTAGACTTGGTCCTTGTTGCGATCGACGGCACGAAGCAGCCGGCTCGGCGTCGAAGCATCCTTCCCGTGTTCAATCCGAGCGTAATGGCCGGTCGCAATCTTGGTCGCTCCGAGCCGCTTTGCCTTTTGGAGCAAATTGCCAAACTTCAGCTTCTGGTTACACATCACGCAGGGGTTCGGCGTGCGCCCGGCTTTGTACTCACTGGAAAAATAGTCGATGACGAGCTTCTCAAACTCATTCGCCTCATCAATGACGTAGTGAGGAATGCCCAGCGCATGCGCTACGCCGCGAGCATCAGCCACGGCCTGGGGGCCGCAGCACTTGTCTTCCGCCCGGCTGACGCAATCCTGCGGCCAGACCTTGAGCGTAATGCCGATCACGTCGTAGCCCTGCTCGACCAGGAGATGGGCCGCCACGCTGGAATCAACGCCGCCGCTCATGCCGACGACCACGCGCTCTTTCTCTGTTACTTCGATGCTCATAGGGGTAATCACGCTGTTCTTCAGGAACGCGGCAGTATGTCAGAACCGCCCTCCCCCTGCCAAGCCTCTTCAGACGGCCTGTCTTCTTCCCCCGTTCCAGCACTTTCCCACAACTTGCGCTTGATGTTACCTTCAGAAAAGGGAAGAATGCGCGTTCCCAATTTAAGGACGGGTCGCATAGTGGTCTAGTGCGCACGCCTGGAAAGCGTGTATGGTGAAAGCCATCGAGGGTTCGAATCCCTCTCCGTCCGAAATGGCACAGCCATTGAGGAGGAGTCTCCCTATTTCTGCGCAGCCACTCTCGGATGGACGAAGCGAAGCTGAGTCAATCCCTCTCCCTCCGCCAGGGTAACTTTTCCAACGTTAGCGCTGACGACGTCTCACAGTAGATAACGGTATCTTTAGGATATAAACCGTCTTCCGCTTGCTTCCTGGAAAAATAGGCGTATGCGGGAGGGATGAGTTCCTCTTTTGCTCCCCTGCCCGCTTGGCTGCGCGACGCCGTGGCCTACGAGATTTACCCCCAATCCTTTTGCGACAGCAACGGCGATGGCATCGGCGACTTGCCCGGCGCGATCAGCAAGCTCGACTACGTCAAGGAACTCGGCGCTGATCTAATCTGGCTCAACCCGTGTTTTGATTCCCCCTTCCGCGACGCCGGCTATGACGTCCGCGATTATTACCAGGTGGCGGAACGCTACGGCACGAATGAGGACCTGGTCCGCTTTTTTGAGGAAGCCCACGCTCGTGGCATCCGTGTTTTGCTCGACCTCGTCCCCGGCCACACCTCGGACGAGCACCCCTGGTTCAAGGCCTCCGGCCAGCACGAGCCTAATCCATACACCGACTGGTTTATCTGGAACGACAGCGTCTGGGCCTACCCGGAGCCGCCGCTACGCTCCATTGCGGGCCACGCCGAGCGCGACGCCTGCTACGTGACCAACTTCTTTCATTTTCAGCCGGCGCTGAATTTTGGCTTTGCCCATCCCGATCCCAGCCAGCCCTGGCAACAACCGATCGATGCCCCTGGGCCGAAAGCGGTTCGCGCTGAGATGCGCAAGGTGATGGAATTTTGGCTGGAGAAAGGCTGCGACGGTTTCCGCGTCGATATGGCTGACTCGCTGGTTAAAGGCCTCGGCAAAGAGGCCGCGATGCGCGATCTCTGGGGCGAGATGCGCACTTGGATGGACGAAGCCTACCCGGAGGCGGTTCTCCTCGCCGAATGGAGTGACCCCAAAAGCTCCATCCCCTCCGGCTTCCACCTCGATTTCCTCATCCACTTCCACAGCTCGGCCTACACCTCGCTCCTACGCAAGCCGGATGGCTTTGGCATGGGCGCCAATAAGTATGCTGCCAGCTTCTTTGATCGCTCCGGCCGCGGCAGCATTCGTGAGTTCCTCGATGTGTACGAGGAAGCCATGGAGATCACCAATGGCTTGGGCTACATCTGCCTGCCGAGCGGCAATCATGACATCGCCCCGCGGCTAGCCCATAACCGCACCCAAGCGGATCTTGAGGTGGTCTTCGCCTTCCTCCTCACCGCGCCAGGCATCCCCTTCATTTACTACGGCGACGAAATTGGCATGCCGGGTGTTCCCGGTCTCCCTTCCAAGGAAGGTGGCTACGTCCGCACGCAAATTCGCACCCCCATGCAGTGGGACGGCTCCGAGAAAGCAGGTTTCTCCACCGCGGATCCCGAGCAGTTCTACCTGCCGCTCGAGCCGGCGGGTGATCGCCCCAACGCAGCCGACCAGCAGGCCGATCCTGCTTCCCTCCGCAGCTTTGTGAAAGAGATGATCGCTTTCCGGCGGGAGCATCCGGCCCTCCTGGCGGACGGTGGCTACACAACGCTACACGCGGCTGACAACCACCTTCCATTCGTCTACCAACGCTCGCACGAAGGCAAGTCCATGATCATTGCGGTCAATCCCGCCGACCGCCCGGCCGAAGTCACTCTTTCCGCTGATGCGCTGCAGGGCAACAACGGCACCCTCCTCAAAGGCCGGGGTAAGCTGAAGCCGAACGCCGACACCTTGGTGCTTTCCTTGCCGCCGGTCAGCTTCGGCATCTGGAGCTAATGCCGAGCCAGACATCTCAGGATTGAATCTTCCCTCCAACCCGGCATGCTCAGAACCAGCCTGCCATGAAGAAGTGGATTCAACAGCTTGCCACGCGCTTGGGCGTCCGGATCGAGAAAGACTGGATCGTCTCGGATCGCCGCTACCTGCTCCAACCCAGCTATCTGGAGCTGGTGCATTCGTTGCTCCGCGCCAAGCCGAAGGCGACCATCGCGGTGATTGGCGCCAACGACGGCCAGCAGGCGGACCCGTTGTGTGACGTGCTGCACGGCTCCTCGCTCTGCCCCATTTTGGTCGAGCCCAATCCCAATGCCTTCGCCCGGCTCTCAGACTTTTACGCCGGGCAGGAAACGCGCCTGATTCAAGCCGCCATCAGCAATCAAAGCGGCGAGCTGCAGCTTTACGTCCCACGCGATGATTACGCTGAACGAGCGGAGGAACTTGGCTGTCATCCCCACATCAACTCACTTTGGGGCAGCCTCGACCCCGCCAACTTGCTCAAGTGCATGCGCTACGAAGGCGACTGGCAGGATGTTGCGACGACAATCCAAGTTCCGGTCATCACCCCGCAAGAGATGATGACGCGAGCCAGCGTGACGGAACTCGATCTCCTGCAAATTGACGCCGAGGGGCACGACTGGGTCATCCTCCAAGCCTTCCTGGATGCCGGTATTCGACCGCCTTTGATTTGCTTCGAGCGGACGGAAATCGGCCACCAAGTCGAGGAAGCTCTCCACCGACTGGTCGACCTGGGCTATCACTGGGCGAGCGACAATCTGAACATCTTTGCCGTGCAGACCACTTGGTCCAAGGAGCATCGGAACTAGCTCTTTCTGCGGCGGGAACTTGCCTCCCGCCATTCGCCGCGCCAGTATCCGGGTTATGCCGTCGATTCGCCGCGATCCGCTCACCCATCGTCTCGTGACGTTGGCGCCAGAGC
>CAWUJC010000124.1:0-6899 GCA_963922355.1 uncultured bacterium
TCCAAGCTAGCTTGGAAACTATTAGGACGCCAGTATCGGAATAGCGTTGGTCATCCCAATACCCGGAAGCTGAACTCCCCTATTGATCAAACCAAGCATGAGTTTGGATGCGGCCTTCCGCTCGGGCGAAGGTTTCGATCAGGTCGGCCGGTAAGTTCACTTAAGAGCCTTGTCTGTTGTAATTCCGCTTGGCCATACCGGCGAGTTGGGTGAAGCCGTTCTTGGTATAAAACGCGGCCACGGAAGGATCGCAAACGGCATCGACGGAATAGAGATGGTCGAGGCTTTGCGTCATGCGTTGCACCAGTTGGCTGCCGATTCCCTGTGCGTGGTAATCAGGCCGCACTTCTAGCATCGGGATAAAGGCGCTGTACTTGCTGTCAGAGATCGCATTGATGAAGCCCACGCAGTTGTTGCCGTCCATGGCGAGCCAAACCCGATAGCTGGCCTGTAAGATTTCAAGATGCTGCTCCGGTGTTGGATGTTGCGGCCAACCTACAAAGAAGCCGGTGAGCTGCGACGGCGATAGGTGGTCGAGTTGATCAATATATGTCACCATAAGGGGGACGCTTTCGCAAAGCCTACAGACAACGTCAGGTTGCCCAGCGTTGGGCCTTCATCTCGTAACGGGGGAGGGAGTCCTTCACCTCGACATTGATGCGGAGGGCAAAAGCTTGTTCGAGGCGGTCAGCCAGGAGCTTGGCCGTCGCGGCGCCATCTGTGTTGGGACTGGGTTCGATGTGGAGCGTCAAGTCATCCAGGGTGCCGTCGCGGCGGAGGTGGACGAGGAATTCTGCGATGTCTGGTGTTTCGCGGACCACCTGCTCAATCGCGCTGGGGTAGAGGTTCACGCCGCGGACGATGATCATGTTGTCGGTGCGGCCCAAGATGCCGCCGTCCAAGATCAGCCCCACGGCGGAATCCGGCGCGCGGGGGTCGAGCCGCTTGCGCACCAAGTCGCGAGTGCGATAACGCAAAAGCGGATAGGCACTGCGGCCCAACGGGGTAAGGATCAGTTCGCCGACTTCACCTTCGGCCACCGGCTGGTTGGTTTCCGGATCAAGAATCTCGGCGACGTAGCGTTCCTGCATGACGCGGAGCCAAGTGGGTTCGCCGGCGCGCTGGAAGGTGACCGGCCCGACCTCGGTCATGCCGTGGTGGTCGATCACGGTTGCGCCGTTCCACTTGGAGGAGAGAAGCTCGCGCACGGCGGGCAGACAGCCCCCCGGTTCGCCCGCCACGATGATTTTGCGGAGCGGAATGCTGCTAAGGTCGAAATTTTTCTCCGCCGCGACTTCCGCCAGACGCAAGGCGTAGGTCGGCGTGGCCATCAGGACGGTGGCGCCGACCCGCTGCATGGCCTTAAGTCGGCTGTGGCTGCTCGCTCCGCCTCCGGGAATGCAAAGCCCAGGGCCGCCGGAGGCGGCGTCGAAGGAGGTCCAGAAACCGAGAAAAGGGCCGAAGGAAAAGGCAAAGTAGAGCCGGTCGTTGGGGAGGATTTTCGCTTCCGTCAGGCCGCGCTTCCAGTTGGCCAGCATCCAATCCCAAGAGCCGGAGGTGTCGAGTACCTGGAGTGGTGTCCCGGTGGTGCCGCTGGTGGCGCAGTAGCGGGTATAGGTGTTGAGCGGGTAAGTCAGGTTCGTGCCGAAGGGGGGCTGTGCTTCCTGATCGGCCACCAGCTCCTCCTTGGTGGTGAAGGGCATGCGCGCGGTGAAGTCGGCCAGCGA
The DNA here is from genome assembly GCA_963922355.1 of uncultured bacterium. Taxonomy (GTDB): domain Bacteria; phylum Verrucomicrobiota; class Verrucomicrobiia; order Methylacidiphilales; family UBA1321; genus CAWUJC01. The sequence goes on from CAWUJC010000124.1 coordinate 1,728, forward strand.
CTCGAATGGCCCGGTGATGCCGGCGTCCTCAAACTTGCGTTGGTAGAAGGCGTTGCTGGCGATCAGCTTGGCAACCAGATCGTTCAGTCGCGTAAGCTGAGCCCAAGCCAGGAGCTTGGCGGCATCAGAAGGTTTCGGGCTGGCGGCAGATTCGCTCATCTTAGGTGAGGCTAGAGCTTGGTGCTCGCCGCGCAAGTCCGCCTTTGTGCTCTGCCCTTAAACTAAGACACCACGTGGATGGGCTGGCCCTGCTGAAAAGCAGCCAAGTTGTCCGCCGCCATCTGGATGAGGCGCTTCCGGGCGGCTTGGCTGGCCCAAGCGTAGTGCGGCGTGATGATGCAATGCTTGGCGCTCAGGAGGGGATTGTCTGCCGCCGGAGGCTCGGAAGAAAGGACGTCCAGGCCTGCCCCGGCTAGGCGACCTTCTTTGAGCGCTGCGGCCAAGGCGGGTTCGTCGACCAAAGGGCCGCGGGCCACGTTGAGCAGAAAGGCGCTGCGCTTCATCATGGCGATCGTTTCTGCATTAATCAGATGCTGGGTTGTCTCGGTCAACGGGCAGTGCAGCGTAACGACATCGCTTTCGCGCAGGAGGGTGTCGCGGTCGACAAACGTCACGCCGGGGGCTTCCTTGGGCGAGCGGTTGTGGGCGAGGACCTTCATCCCAAACGCCTGGCCAATCGCCGCGACCTGGCGGCCCGTGGCACCAAAGCCGATCACGCCTAAAGTGAGGCCCTCCAGCTCGACCAAGCTCTGGCGATAGAAGGCAAAGTCCGGGCAATCAGCCCAGGCGCCTTCCATGACTTCTCGACTGTGCAGCCCGGCGGCGTGCGTCAGTTCGAGGAGAAGGGCGATGGTCGTTTGGGCAACGGAGGCGGTGCTGTAGCCAGGGATGTTGGTCACCGTGATGCCGCGTTCTTGGGCCGCAGCGAGGTCGATGTTGTTGTAGCCGGTTGCCAGAACGCCGATGTACTTGAGTTCCGGTAAGGCCGCCATCATCTCGCCGGTGATGACGCATTTATTGGAGATGATCGCGTCGGCCCCGGCGCAACGCGGGACGACTTCTTCCGGTTTAGTCCGGTCGTGGACGGTCAGCTCGGCCAAGGCTTCGAGCGGCGCCCAATCCAGGTCGCCGTGGTTGGCGGTGTAGCCGTCTAGGATGACTAACTTCATGCCCTAAGCTTCGGCGAGTTCGGGGCGTTCCATGGTCCCCTTGAAGTTGCAAGGGTCTTCCTCGATGCCGAAGTTGGCTTCCTGCAGTTCGGCGATGCGGGCCATCTGCTCATCGTTAAGCGGCGGGCAGTCGGGCGCTTCGGCAAATTCTTTCAGGTGGCCTTCTTCGTAAATGTTGGGCAGGCAGACCGCGATTCGCTCGTCGTGCAACAGCCACTGGAGGGCGGCTTGGCCCAGGGTGCGTTCCGGTGTGACGAGGAATTCCTTCAACTGATCCACCTTCTTGATCCCGTTGAGCAGCCAGGTCCGCGGGCGGTGGCGGCGGTGATCGTTTTCGCCGAAGACGGTGTCTTCCGTGTAATGGCCTTCCAGCATGCCGCTGGAGTGCGTCACCCGGATGATGTAGCGCGTGCGGCGCTCACCCTTCTCGAGGCCTTGATCCATAATCGCGCGGCCCGGGTAGGGTTCGAGCATGTTGTAGATGTGTTGGAGGATGTGCGGGTTGCGCTCCTGCACGCAGTTGGCGCCTTCGTAAAGCCAGCCAATGGCCGGGCCCAACGCCGGGCCGTAGCTGAGCACTTTGCCTTCCGCCATCAAATCGTCCATCAGCTTCCAGAGCGTGTCGTCGTGCACCTGGTCCATCTTCACGTTGTGGAGGTGGAGCACATCAATCCGATCGGTCTTGAGGCGGCGCAGCGCGTTTTCCACGGCGGTGCGGATGAAGGCGGGGGAGAAGTCCTGCGGGATTTCGCGCTGCCCGCGGCGACCCTCGCCGTGGTCGTAGAAGTTGTAGCCAACCTTGGTGGAGATCACGAGGTCGTCGCGGTTGTTCGGGAAGGCCATGGCCAGGAGGTCCTCGCTCTTCCCGTTGCCGTAAGTGTCGGCGGCGTCAAAGAAATTGATGCCCAAGTCAAAGGCGCGCTGCATCAAGGCCACGGCTTCGCCGTCGGTGTACTTGCCCCACCAGCCGGTGGAGACGGTCCAAAGGCCAAAGCCGATTTCCGAGCAGGAGATGTCCGTGTCAGGTAAGGTGCGAAACTTCATGGTCTCGCCACCCTAACGCATCCCTTCCGCTTTGCGCAGGCTTTTTTGGCGGCAGGTGATGAAATCTCTAGAGCGCCAGAAAAGCGAAGCTAATGGTCGAGCGCCCCCAAGTAGAGCCTCGTTCGATTTGGTCTTTCTATGAAGACTTCTAATTGATCATTGACGAGGCGTAACGAAATTTCACATGCGACTTGTGGGTTGCCGTGCTCGTCAAAATCAAGAGCTTCTCCATCGAGCTGATGTCGTTTGGATATTTCGAGTAAGACGCTTTTTGTCTCTTCGGGGTTTAGTTTCGTCCACCGATTCGATAACTGCAGTCGATAGGGCTGAAGGATCTCTGGGTGTGCCACAAGTCCTGATATGATTGAGCGAAGCTTGGAAACGTAAGCGCCGTCTCTTGCGTTTTCTAGGGTTGGTGCAACAGAGACCCCCAGATAAAAACAGATGGCTCCGAAAAGCAAAGGGAAGGCGAAGGCGATAAGGCGTCGCACCGGATGAGGTTGAGATTTCATCAGAATCTACCCTCCGATCAGCTTGGCCAGACCGTACGCGACTCCAGCGGCGAGGCCGCCCACGCCCATCGTCTGGAGCGCACTTTTGAAGCGAGCGACGCCAGTGAAGGCCGCTTTGACGTAACCAAAGACAAACAGGGCGGTCAGCGTCATGCCGATCGAGGGCCAGAGCGCGTGGTTGACGTGGTCGACGAAGAAATAGGGGCTGAGCGGAATCATGCCACCAACGATGTAGGCGCCGGCGATGGTCAGGGCGCTGATCACCGCGCGCTTGGGGTCGGGCTTTTCCAGGTCGAGTTCGAACTTCATCATGAAGTCGCGCCAACGGGTCTTATCCGAGGCGATGGCATCGACCACCTTTTGGACGTCTTCTTCCGGCAGGCCGTAATCGCGGAAGACAACGGCCACTTCCTCGCGCTCGGCGGCAGGCTTTTCAATGATCTCTTCCTCTTCGCGCTTTTCCTCAGATTGGTAATGCTCCATCTCACTGGTCGCGGCGAGGTAGCCGCCCAGGCCCATGGCCGTGCTGCCCGCAGCGATTTCGGCCAAGCCTGCAATGATGACAAGGTCCGGCGCTGAGGTCGCGCCCGAGATGCCGGCGGCGAGAGCAAAGGGGACGGTCAGGCCGTCACTCATGCCAATCACCACATCGCGGACGGTGTCGCTCCCCTGAAAGTGATACTCCTTATGGATAAACTTGCTGATCATGCGGCCCCCTTGTCTCTGATGTTCTCTTAGTCATACGCCGGGGCCGTCCTCTGGCCAGCCCCATCTCCCCGATTGACGTTCTTTTCTTCCAGCGCCAAGCTCAAAGTCATTCAAGGAACCATCACGAAGGGGAAATCATCATGAATCCGAGCGAAGAAACCGTACGCGCCGTCCTGGCCCAACATAAAGGTTGGTTCAAAATTGCGGGGATTATCCTGCTCATCCTTGGCTTCTTCTCGGTCCTGCTTCCGCTCGTTGCCACGCTGGTTTATGAGACGATGTTCGGCGTGATGTTCCTGATTGGTGGCATCGTGCTTCTCCTCCAATCGTTTCAATGCCGGAGTTGGCGTGGCTTCCTCCTGGAGATGTTGGGCGGGGTTCTCTACGCCGGAGTCGGTCTCTTTCTTCTCCTCTATCCGCTGGCCGGGGTCTTGACCTTGACGGCCATACTCGCCGCCTTTTTCCTCGTCCAAGGGGCTTTCCGTATCGTGCTCGCTCTCCAGATTCGCAGCGTGAAGAATTGGGGGTGGATGTGGGTCAGCGGCTTGGCCACGGTGTTACTCGGGGTGGTGATTTACGGCTCGCTCCCGGCGTCCGCCGGCTGGGCGATTGGCCTGTTGGTCGGCATTGACTTCATCTTCGCCGGCTGCGCCTTGGTCGCAATTGGCTCAGCGGCCGGTGATGAACCGGAAGAAAAAGCAGCCTAGAAACCGCGAAGGTCAAATATAAGGCTGACGACGATTCCCACTGCGAGTAGACAGGCAAAAAAGCAGCCTAAGCCAAAGAGGATAGCCCGAGTCACACCACGATTGGCACCAATCAGGGCCAAGTAATTTTCTGTCACGGGACCGGCGCAGAAACAGACATTGGCACCCAGTGCCCCCAGGATAGAGGTCGACCAAAAGTAGCGGACCGAGAGCAGTTCCGGAGTCAATGCGGTTAATCCCAAGGTGATCGCGAGAAGGATCAAATTGTAGTAAATCCGCAGTTTTTCCCACGCGAGGAATGGCTGGGTGATGGGCGTAGGATCGTTGAAGTGGAAAGGTGAACTCTTTTCCATGGCGTCTACTTAGTGGTGGGATGATTGTGGTTAGCTTCGAAAAAGTGTACTAAGGATTCGCCGGACCAAGTTTTTCGTTTAGGCCCAGTTCATCTTCCCGCCCTTCCCAGAGGGCAAGGGCTTCCCCGGCGAGAAAGAGCGAGCCCGTGATCAACACCGGGCGTTTCTCCTGGCGAGCCGCTTGGATTACCGGCCAGGCGGCGGCAAGACTGGGTGACGTCGAACTGGGAATGGGCCTGGGCAGCATCGCGGGCAGTTCTTCCACGGGCATGGCTCGCCCGCTTTTCACGCCGACGAAATGGAACTCACCAGCGATGTCCGAAAGCTGGCTCAGCATCTTTTCCACCGGCTTGTCTTGTAGAAAGCCGACCACGACCAGCGGTTGGTCCAGGCGGTCAAATTGATCCTTCCAGGTCTGGACCGTCACCGCCATGGCATCCTCGTTGTGCGCGCCATCGACGAGAAGCGGCGGGCGTAGGGCGACGAGATCGAGCCGCCCCGGCCAGTGGGCTTCAGCCAAGCCGCGGTTGAGTTGATCGGCCGTGAGTTCCACCGCTCCATGCTCCCGGAGGAGTTGCAAGGCGGCTTTCGCCAGGGCGGCGTTGGTGATTTGGTGCTCACCCCGGAGGCCCAATGCCTGCGCCGAGGTGGCGTTGATTTCCTCGGCGCTTATGGGGTG
>CAWUJC010000125.1:0-6874 GCA_963922355.1 uncultured bacterium
GATCCGCGAGGAAAGGATGAGCGGCAAGCCGGTCGAGGCGGCTTCCAAGGAGGCGAGGGAAAAAGCTTCCTGACCGATGGAAGGCGCGACGTAGGCATCGGCCTCACGTAGTTCCTGTCGAAGCGCCTCGCGGTCAAGCTGGCCGAGCAGCTTAAAGTTACCTTCCAGCCCGTGCTCCCGGATGAGGTTCTCGAGTTTGCCCCGCTCAGGGCCCTCACCCGCGAGGCGTAGCGTCACGTCCTGCCCAGCTTGGCGGGCAGCCGCCAGCGCTGGGACAAGCCGGTCAAAGCCTTTCCAACCCACAAGACGCCCGCTGGCGATCAAGCGGAGGCCAGTTGCCGGTGAGGATGGGGCTTCTTCTGCCGGTTGGAAGAAAGCGGTATCGACCGGACTGGGGATGACGACCGGGCGTTGGCCGACCCGCGCCTCGGCCAGATCGGCGGTCTCGGCACTGGTGGCAAAGGCGGCATCCACCGCGCCGTAAAACCAGCGGTCGCCCGCAAAGAAGTCGGTACCCTGGTAACTCATGATCACGCGAAGGCCCGGCTGCTGTTTTTTCCAGCGCGCCGCGACCGGCCAGTCGAACGGCTTGAAGATCATCGCCACGTCGAGTTGCTCTTCCAGCCACGGGGTCCAACACCGATAGCCGAAGTGCAAGCGCTGGACAAGGCGCTGGAAGCGGGTGCCGATGTCGGGGATCGACTTTGTCTCCACGTAGGGGAAGAGCCGAAGGCGCAGGCTGGTCTCGCGATGCTGGCGACCGGCCTTGGGCTCGCCGCCGAACAGCACGACGTCATGGCCGAGTTGTTGCAGCGCTTCGCCCACGGTAAAGGCAAAGGTCTCGATCCCGCCGACTTCCGGCGCACCGGGCAGGTCGAAGGTGGCGTTGGGCAGGAAGAACCCAATCTTCATGATTCACTCAAGGCCTTCGGTGGCGTGAGGTAACCACGCAACTGCAACCACTCGCGCAACGCGGAGGTCCAAGGATGGAGATGATCCAGACCGAGGCCGTGGCCGCCGCGGTCATACAGATGAAGCTCGTACGGCACACCAGCCTTGCCTAATGCTTGGGCAAAGAGGTAGGCGTTCTCAACCAGGACAATGGGATCGGAGGCCGTGTGCCAGATAAACGCGGGCGGGGTATCGGGTCGGACGTGGAGTTCCGGACTCGTCTCGCGCTTCAACTCGTCGCTCGGGTTTTCGCCCAAGAGGTTGCTTTGCGATCCTTCGTGAGTGGCCTCGCCTGACATCGTCAGCACCGGATAGCACAAGATACCAAAATCTGGACGGGAGGAAACGGCCTCAATGTGGTCCTCAGACCCCGGCACGCCCGCGTCAAAGCGCGTCATTAAATGTGCGGTCAGGTGGCCTCCGGCCGAACTCCCCATGAGGCCAATGCGGTTGGTATCAAGCTCCCAGTCTGCCGCATGGGCGCGGACAAAGCGAACAGCGCGAGCGGCGTCGCGCAACGGCACCGGATGGCGATACCCGTGCGTGCCCACCCGATAACGCAGGACGAAACAAGCCAGACCAAGCATGCTCAACCAACGCGCATAGCCCTCCCCCTCATGCTGAGCATGATGGCCATAGCCCCCACCCGGGCAAATGACTACCGCGGGCCGAGCCATCGGCGGTTCGTTGTAGGCCAGCGGCCAGTAGGCGGTCAGTTCCGGGTAATCCTGCGGTTCACTCCCCTTGGCATCCAGGGGACCGTCCTTCCAGAGCGAAAAAGTCTCGCCGTTCTCGGGCATCCAACTCATGAGACTTCCAGACTCCCCGGCCCCGCCCGATTCGGCAAGCCCGGAGTCAGAGCACTATCGATCCTCGTTCGTGATCGTTTCCGGGAGATGTAAGTCGAAGCTGGCGTCATCCGTTGAGATGACCTTGGCCTCCGGCGCTTGGCCTGGTTGGTAGCGGCCTTCCACCACTGTCCCGGCCGAAGCGTGGAGGCGGAATTCCACGCCCCATTCCTGCGGCCAAGCGGCAAAGCTAAAGAGCTTATCGCCCCGGCGTTGGAGAAGCATGAGCTGGAGCGCGTGGGCGGCCGAGCCGCCCTGATCTTGATCGGGAATCCAGTCGAAACTTGGCCCCCAAAAACTGGGGAAGCGGGCGTAAGAGCTTTTGGTCGTTAGGCGCGGGACCACGGAATGCCGCGCCGACGACGTCATGCCCAGCAAGGCGGCCTGCATGCCGTCTTGCGCCCAGCCCATGTCGTGCTGGTAGACGCGTTTGTAAAAGGATTCGCGCCCGACTTCCACGTCGTCGGAATCCACCCCGCAGAGGTGGTAAGGGAAGATAGCGTAGAGTTCCGGGTTTTCCTGGTTCTTCGGTTCGTCGACCCAAGTCTCCGCCGGGGCGAAGCAAGTCTTGCCGCCAAGTTCCCGGAGTGGGACGGGCGGCAGCTCGTCGAGCAAGCGCTGCCACTGGGTGCGGCGCTCGGCGGGAATCAACTCGGCCGGCAATAAGAGTAAAGCCGGAAGCGCGGCACGCAGGCCCACGATCTCCGGCAACGGGTTCTCGGCGCTCCACCATTGCTCGATTACCTGGGCGGGGGTGAAACGGATCTTCCCGTCCTGACGCGGGTAGTGCAGGTCGTAGTAGTCGATGACGGCTTCGGCCAGCGGGAGCAGGGTTTCCGTGAGGAACGTGTCATCGCCGGTGTGTTGGTAGAAGAGGCAGGCGTGGTAAACGAGTTCGATCCCACTGCTGTTGTGACGGCGGATGTAACCGTTCTGCGGCAGGTAGGGCTCGAGCCCCTCGTCCCGCTGTTCTGGCTCGCCGTAGTTGTGATCAAGATAGGCGCCCCAAAAGTTCATCGTCTCGGAGAAGAAGCCGCCTTCGTGTCCGCAGAATTTGCGGCAACGTTCTTGGAGGAGCGGCACCGCGTTACGATAGAGCGCAAAGTAAGGCCGCATCATCTCGTAGTCGCCGCTGTAGAGCATGGACCAGTACGGCAAGCGCGTGTTTTGGTGCCAGTAGCCGGGGCCCCAGCGGCGATAGTCCGCATCAAAGTTTTCCTCTTGGAAGTTCCAGTCGACCGTAAAGATGGAGCCGTTAAATTTGATGGGGTAGGCACCGCGGCCCGAGCAAGCGTTCATGAAGCGCTGCAAGGCGTAACCCTGACTGATGTTGAAGGCTTCCTGCCCGCCGATTAGGTGAATGTAGCTGCGTTCCCAGAAGCCCTTCCACCACGCAACATGGGCTTGCCAGGCGGGGACATCGGTCGCCGTAGGCGCATCTTGGGCGAGTTGCTGGATGTCGCCCAGCCAGGTGGCGGGGTCGTCGACCTGCTCGGTGAGGACGGTGACGCTGCAGGCGAGGCGTTCCGTTGGCTGAGCGGTTACCAGGGTCTGTTCATCACGCTTGGCCAAGTTCTCACCCTCGACCCAACCGCCGAAGGTGCGATGAAGGAGCGGATCCTGCTGCGTGGTGGCAAAGTCCCCCAGCCCTTGCAGCTCCAGGTTCTTCCGCCAGTTGGATTCCTGGTTGTGGTGGTACCAAACCAACTGTGGCCCTTCCATCGCGACGATGGTATCGGGGAAGGTGTAGTACTTCTTTTCTTCGGGGCGAGGTTGGTCCGAAGCCAAGCCGGTCGGCAAACCGTGCGCTTCGCCACCTTTGATTTCCCGCTTTTCAAGCCGCCAGGGTTGGATCTGGACTTCGGCTTGGAGCGCGCCGTCCGCTTCGGCCAAGACGTGGATTTTCGGATGATGCGCATCCACCCAAAGGCGAACCTCGCCTTTCGAAGTCGTGACGCGAATCGCCCCTTCTTCCAACGCCAAGCGCCAACGGAAGTGCTCCGGGTCTACCAGCAAAGGAGCGCCCTCAGCGTCCAAAATGCGGACGCAAACTCGCCCGACCTTTAAGAGGTTACTGTGGTCGCCCCAGGCATCGGTCTTGCCGATGTAGAAGCGCAAATCACCGTTGGGCTCGACCCAGACATTGAGACCGAGATCACCATTACCCAGGGGCATGGAGCCAGCGGCAGTTTCGGACGGGGTGGGCCAAATGACGTCATAGCGGGAAGCATTCATGGAGCGTGAAAAAACAATCGTTTTCGAAGCCCCCTTCCATACGCCGCCAGGATGAGAGAACAAGGAAAAAGGCATTGTAAACGTGCATTACTGTAAATGCTCGGGAAAGCGCGACTCGCGCCGACGATGAAAACCACTTAGGGCTTCGAGGATCGAAATAGAAAACCTCCCCCGGACCGATAGTCGGCGACCCGGGGGAGGCTTCAACCTCACTCACTTACTCACTCTCAGACCTCAATTTATACCAGTCGGTCGGCGACGCAAGCAGATAAGAGCGACTCCGCTCAAAAAGATGATCATACCAGTGGCCGGTTCCGGGATTGCAGACAAACGCAAGGCCTCTAACTCACTCAGGTCCAACGCTGTATCCGTTACGTAAATATTGTCGAGATCGCCACTAAAGCTACTCCAAGCACTGAAGCCATTGAGGCCATCGCCAATGCTAATCAGGCCAGCGGCGGAAACACCGGTACTCGTCAGGAGGTCAAATTGGTTAAAGACCGCGTTCAGGACGACACCATCTACTTCATTTCCGCTGTAGATTTGCACCTTGTTGCTGACCGCGGCTCCGTCAAAGGTTAGCGCCAGGAAGTTCCAGCTATCGTCATAAAGGCCCACGTTGGAAGTTGGGCTAAACGCTCCAAAGATACGGCCACCATTCGTCCCATCTCCCATGCTAAACTCAACCTGCGGAGCCGTCCCCCCGGTCGTCGCAAATTCACCCGAAAAGCCCATTTGGATGCCGGCAGCAGAATTGGTCGTCGAATCGCGGGTGGCAAAAACCGTCATGCGGCCCGGATTGCTTGGAACCCCAGGATTGACCGTGGTCGGCACCACACTCTTCCACCAGTACGAGATCGTGAAGGCGCTCAGATTGTTCATTCCGCTGCTACTGATATCAATGGCTTGGAAGAAACCTGGCCGTCCCGTTTGGATGTAGTCAAAGCCAACTGAGGAACCCGTGTTGTTGACGCCGGGACTGTCCCAAGAAGGCAACGGGCGGCCGCCTCCAGAACTGGCGATGACGCCGTCCGGCAGCGTCCCCGCATTGCCCGCGGTGGTGCCACTGCCTTCGTTCAGATTCATGTCGATGAGGACATCCGCCCAGGTGGAAGAAACACCCAGAAGAATCACCGTGATAGAGAGAAGGAGGTTTTTCATCTTTGCTAGGTTTGGTGAGGTGTATTTATGTTACTAAGCCTAAAGCTACTGTAGCATTTTTCGTCGTTTTAGCGACATTTTCCTCGTGCGGTACACTGTCTTAGAGGCTAGGTGACCTAGACCTCGCGATCGAAGATCCGGCGGCTCGTTAGCCTTCGAACTCGGCCCGGAGCAGAAAATAAAAGGCCAGCGTGTAGGGTTGGTAAACGCGGTAGGAACCGGCTTGCAGGGCTTCACCACCCGCATTGTGCTGGGTCGCCCCGCCGATGAGCCCGTCTGGGGTTATGTGACCTTCCAACGCGGCAAGTGCCCGCCTCGCCGCTTGCCCCAACTCGGGCTGATCCATCCATCTCCCCAACCGGGCGAGTGCGGCCGCAATACCCGCCGAGCCCGAAGTGTCTGCCAGACAACTCTCCCTATCCAAGTAGGCGCGCCACAAGCCCTCTTCCTGCTGCCACGGTAAGACCAATTCCAAGGCTTCCACGGCCTCTGCGCGCAGATCGTCGATCTCCACCTCCAGCTTAGACAGAAGCGGCAAGGTATAAGCCAAGCCGAGGAGATACCACGCCACGCCACGCGCCCAATTCGGGAAGCTACGCTTGTCGCCAACAAAGTGCCGGAGCCAAATCTTTCCCCGGGTGCGGAGCCGAGCCCGGCGCAAACGTAGCTGCCATGCCGCCTCCTCGGCCAACGAGAGATCACGCTTGGCCTGCGCCAGCACGGCCATCGGATAAGCCACCGTGTACGAACCTTCGGCCACAATCCGCCCCCCTTCTTCCACCGCGCCATCGGCTCCGCGGGACTCTTCCCAGCGCCGGCGTACGGCAGCCAGTTCTGGATGCCCGGGAAACAAACGAGCCAACGCAGCGGCGGGCAAACTACCTTCTACACTGTTGTCAGCGAGGTGCGGCAGGTAAGCCTCTAGACGCGACCGCGCGGCTTGGATTCCTGGCTCCCCAAATTCGCTTGTGCAAAGCAAGGCCTCCAGCAAACACCCCTCCATGAAACCCAACTCACTTACAGGCCAGTTAGCGATGTTCTCCTTCGCCGCTTCCCGGGGAGTCAACTCGCCGCTGCCCGACACCAAGACGTGAGGGGTGCCAAGTGTCGTCTCTGCTCCGACTGGGGCCTGCCGATAAAACCCGAGGCTGGCAGACCCCGCCGCCGGGGCGAGGGTTACACCTGAAGCCAGCTCCACCTCGTCCGCCAGGCGGGCTTCAAAGATCTGGCCGGTAACGCAGTAGCGGATGTCGAATTCGCCGACGAGTCTCCCCGTCACATCTCGGACCTCAAAGCGGAATTCCTCGTTCCGGTACTCAGCCGTAGTCAGGCGTAGATGGGTGGGGGTTCCAGGTAGCTCCTCCCAAAAGAACCGCCAAGGCTTTTGGGCCGTGGGACGACAAACGCCCGGCCGGATGGCTTCTCCGCCGTCCAGCCGAGTTGGCAACCAACGGCCTTGCCGGGATCGAGTCAGCACCTCCATCGTACTCCTCGCTTATGGAAGTTTGAGCCCCAGGGCTGCCGCCAGCGCTCCTGGCTTTAGCCCCTCTCCGTAGAACCAAGCGTCTTTTAGTAACGAGTTCTCCGCGATGGGATTCCCGTAGAGATCGCTGACCTGAAGCTGGCTCCGCACCCCAGCGGGCAAGGTAAAGGTTTCGCTCGTGCGGGGCACCAGCAAA
>CAWUJC010000126.1:0-6859 GCA_963922355.1 uncultured bacterium
GTCCCTGCAATTGGGTTTTGGGGTTTCCCGCGGGGGGGGGGTTTGGCAGGATGGGCCGATGGTCGCAGAACGAACGTGGTCGTGGCGCTTGGGTCCGGTGGTGTACACCGTGGCCTTTTTGCTGCTGGCGGCCCTCCTCGCCCCGGTGCTGCATTGGTTGGTCGAGCCCATCGACGAAAACCCGTTCCGCCGCTACACCGACCGCGCTCTGATGATTGCGGCGCTGCTTTGCCTGCTCCCGTACTTGATTCGCCATTGGGGGCAACTGGGCTGGCGAGGTGCCTTGGCTTGGTGGAAGGCGTTGCTCCTGGGCTTGGCGGTGGCGGTGGGCTCGGTGGTGTTGATCAACGCGCTGTTGCTTAGTTTGGGCTATCGCGAATTGGAGCTTGGAGAGCTCGCGGGAGCTTTGCCCAAGGCGTTGCTGGCGGCGGTCTTGGTCGGAACGTTGGAGGAGATTCTTTTTCGCGGGGTGATGCTCAACGCTTTGGGCGAGCGTTTAGGGCGGGCGACGGGGTTTTGGCTGACCGCTTTCCTGTATGCCTGGGTGCATTTTCTCAAAGCGCCGGAAAGCTTCCAGCCTGATCCGGTGACTTGGGCCTCCGGCTTCACCTCAGTCGGCTTGGCGATGAGTCATCTGGTTAGTGCGGAAGTCTGGCTGGAGCCACGGATCTGGACGCTGCTCTTGGTCGGCGTGGTGCTCGGGCTGGCCTATTGGCGGACGGGCGCGCTTTGGTTGTCGATCGGCTTGCATGCCGGTTGGATATTAAGCATCCAGGCCAGCTCCAAGGCGACGGAGCTGACCCCGGCGGGCCGAGAGTTTGTACTGGGAGCGGATGTGCTGACCGGCGGCTTGACCATGGTGGTGCTAGTTCTGCTAGCTTTGGTGGCATGGCGATGGCCGAGCCCCACGAGCAAGTCCCCATCCTAGGCTGGCTCAGCCGCTTAGCGCGGCTGGCCTTTCCCGACCGCGAACCCCATGGACTACCGCCTAAGGCGGTTCCTGCGACCAAAGCGTTGCGCGGGACGGATCCCATCTACGGCTTACCTTTGCGCAAGAGCGGCGTGGCTCGGCGGTGGAGTTTCTCGTGGGCGCATGGGCAGTACGAGGCGATGGGGCAAGTTCGCGAGGCGGTGATCGGCTTCAAGTTCAGCGGGCAATACCACCAACGTCCTTATCTGGTGGCTTGGCTCAAAGAGGGCTTCGATTACATGGCGGCAGGCGAGGAATGGGATGGCTTCGTTCCCGTTCCGCTCCATCGTCTGCGGAAACGCGAGCGTGGGTTCAATCAGGCGGAGGAACTGGCGCTGGGCTTAAGTGAGGCCACTGAGATTCCGCTGCTCCAGCCGCTGCAACGTGTGGTGGCGACGCGGCAGCAAGCGCTGCTCACGCGCGCCCAACGCTGGGAGAACATCCGCGGCGCTTTTTCGCTCGCACCGAAAGCTGACGTGAAAGGGAAGCGCCTGATCCTGATCGATGATGTGTTGACGACCGGCGCGACGGTCGAGACCTGCGCCCGCGTGCTCAAAAAAGCGGGCGCGGCGGAAGTGGCGGTGCTGACCGTGGCGCGGGGCTAGCCAGGCTGAGCATGGATCCAGTCTATGGTAGCTGACTGCCAGGTCCAGCCCGCCCTGCCATCACCTGTCTCAACGACAAGGTGAGGCTGAGTGTAAGACTGTGGGGTAGCGTCTCGTTGCCTAAGCGTCGGGCCCGTGGTAGGTGCAACTGGCGCGGGGCGTTTCGTGGATGGTGATTTCGCTCAGGCCGGGGAGCTGGGGAGCGAGCTTCTTCCAGAACCAGTCCGCCATCACTTCGATGGTCGGCTTTTCCAAGCCGGGGACTTCGTTGAGGTAGTTGTGGTCGAGCAGGTCGATGAGCGGTTTCATCGCCTCGGAGATGCGGGCGTGGTCGTAGAAGATACCAGTTTCGGGATCAACTTCACCCGTCACGCGGATGGTGATCTTGAAGCTGTGGCCATGCAGGCGGCGGCATTTGTGGCCTTCCGGAAAGCTCGGGAGGCTTTGGGCGGCTTCAAATTCAAAGTCCTTGTTCAGCGTGATGCGCATGGCAGTGATTAGGATTCGTTCTTCTCGGGCTCGGGCGATGCGACCGGCTCTTCGCTGGTCGACTCTGCCGTAGCCGCGTCTTCCTCGTCTGTAGCTTCCACTTCGGCTTGGGCTTCAGCAGCTTGTTCGGACTCCAGGCTGGGGCCGGTGCCTTGGGCGACGAGGCCTTCGTCGAGAAGCTTGACCACTTCGTCTTGGACGGGCCCGATTTCGTCGAGCTTGAGCTGGGGGTCGTGCACGATCCAGGTGTCACCACTGGCCAGGTGCTCGTAAATGAGGATGGGGCCGTCTTCGCCGTCCTGCTTGTCGAGTGGGCGGAGTAGCTTCTTGCGCTCCAGCATCAGCGCCAGGATGTAGCGGACGTTGCGGGTGGCGGGATCGTTCTCCTCCAACAAGTGCTTGAGCATGCTTTCGGCGTCATCCTTGCGCAGGGGTTCGGGCGGCGGTGGGGGCGGCGTCTCGAACTTATGGCGCCAGTGGCTGACGGGGGCGATGTTGTCGTTGTGCTGCTCCCAACCTTCTTCAGAAAAGTCGACGCGGACGTACTGCCCGTCCCGCCAAAAGAGAGCGGAGACAATTTTTTCCTCTTCGGCAAACTCCCGTCCCGTCTCGGCGCAGAGCGTGCCGCGGCTTTGGATATGCCAGTCTTTATCCAGGGCCATGGGGGGAGCCTATTTCTTCTTCCCCACCATGGGGATGAGAATGGCGGCCAGGACGACCACCACCAGAGCGGAACCAATGAGAAGCACAGTCAGCGTCATGTCAGGTGTTAGATGTGGATGGGATGGCCTTCACCAACCAGGGCGGCTTCATGGACGAGCTCGGCCAGGGTAGGGTGGGCGTGGATGGTGGCGGTAAGTTCTTCCAGCGTGCACTCGGTGTTGATGGCTAAGCCCAGCTCGGCGATCAGCTCGGTGGCTTCCGCGCCAATGATGTGCGCGCCTAGGATTTCCTCGTGCTCGTTGCCGATGATGAGTTTGACGAAGCCGTCGGACTCGCCCATGGCCACGGCCTTGCCGCTGGCGCGATAGGGGAAATTGGCGACCTTGAAGTCCAGGCCCTGCTCGGTGGCTTTCTTTTCCGTCAGGCCAATGCTGGCCACCTGGGGTTGGCAGTAGGTGCAGCCGGGGAAGATATCCACCTTATGCGGGTGCTTGCCGTCCACAAACATGCCTTCCACGGCTTCGATCGCCTCGTGCGAGGCGACGTGGGCGAGCCAGGGCGGCCCGATGATGTCGCCCGCGGCGTAGATGCCTTGGACGTTGGTCATGTAGTTGGCGTCGGTCTCGACGTAGCCGCGCGCGTCCGTGGCGAGGGAGACGCCTTCGCCCAGCACGCCTTCGAGGTTTGGGCGGACGCCGATGGCGACGAGCACGGCGTCGGCTTCGATCTCCTTGCTTTCCGCGCCAGAGACGGTGAGTTTCACTCCGCTCTTGGTCACCTCGGTCTTGTCGACCTTGGTTTCGGTCAGGATTTCGATGCCGCTTTTGGAGAAGGTGCGCTTGAGATGTTCGGAGACCTCGGCGTCTTCCACCGGGAGAATCTGCGGCAGCATTTCGATGATGGTCACTTCCGTGCCGAAGGCGTTGTAGAAGTAGGCAAATTCGCACCCGATGGCGCCGGCGCCGATGACGACGAGCTTCTTCACCTGGTCGCGCGTATCGAGGATGGTGCGGCTGGAGTGGACGCGCTTGCCGTCCGTTTCCAGGCCGGGGATTTCGCGCGGCAGGCAGCCGGTGCAGAGGAGGATGCGATCGCCCGTGATGGTCTGGGCGTCGTCGTCCTTGGAAAATTCGCTCGGCGTGATGTGGACTTCGGTCGGCTTGGTGATCTTCGCGCTGCCGACGTAGTAGTCGACTTTCTTGGACTTGAAGAGGTACTCCACGCCCTTGGCCATGCGGTCGGAGACGCCGCGGCTGCGGTCAATGATCTTGGCGAAGTCATACTCGACGCCCTTGGCCTTGAGGCCGAAGCTCTCCGCTTCATTCATCTGGTGGTACAGCTCCGCGCTCTTGAGCAGCGCTTTGGAGGGGATGCAACCCCAGTTGAGGCAGGTGCCACCCGCGCGTTCTTTCTCCACCACGGCGACTTTTTGGCCCAACTGCGCGGCGCGAATTGCCCCCACGTATCCGGCCGGGCCACCGCCCACCACGATCAAATCATAGTCCATCTTGTTACTTCCTTGCTTGCGTCAAAAAGGTTGAGTTGGCCCGGTAAATGGTGGGTCGTTCTGGCCCTTTTTCTACCGGGAAGGCAAACGCTAGCAGGAAAGCCCTCGCCTGGCAAATGCGAGGATCGGGCAGGTTACCAGGTGTAGGTGACCATCCCGCCGCCGTCTTGGCGGGCTTGGGTGCCAAGAATGAGAACGGCACCTTCGCGTATCTCTTCCCCATATTGGGCCTTCAGGTTGGCGGCGTCAACGTAGCCATAAACGGAACCAGGCTCCTGGTCTTTGCGTTTGCGAAAATATTTGTAGCCCTTTTTGTCAATCACGTAGCCAGGTACAAAACCCTGCTTGGTCGGGTCAGATAAGGTTACCAACCACAGGTTCTTGGCTACTTTTTGCGGGAAGCCAATGTAGCTGTAGTCGTAGCGGAAAACCTCTTTTGTCGCCCCAAGCTCTTTGGCGTTCTCGCGGATTTCCTGGGCCGTGTAGGTCTTGATGGGATCTGCAAAAAGAGTGGCAGTGCCAACGAGCAGATAGACGAGCAAAATGCTGGAACAGAAATTTCTCATGTCGGTGATTCGTTATATGAATTGGTTAGCGTTGAGATTACCAATACACCTCAGGCTCTCCTTTGATGTTTCGCTTCACTTTACTACCTAGGATGAGGAATTTTACATGATCGGGGATCATGACACCTTCCGTTTCTTCGCCGGGTGTAACCGCTTTCCCGTAGATCCATTTACGTTTGCCGTATTGTTTTTGACGGGCCAGACGTCCAAAAAATTTGATCCCTTTTTCATCTGCAAAGACGGCGAGAACTTTACCTCCATCACTATACAGTTTGAGCTGCCAGATGTCAGACGGGAGCTGTTCAGGTGAAGTGGCGTAGGTGACTTCAAGTTTCACCACTTCGCCGCTAAACTTAATGCTATTGGCTTCGGCAAGTAGCTCTGAGACCGTGACTTTTTGGATGTTGTTGGCCCACCCCGTCGATACGCTGAGCATAAGAGTGAGTAACGCGAGTGCTAGCTTCATAGAACTAGTTATGTCTTCCGTTGAGGGAACAACAACTCCAAACACGTTTACTCCCCCTTCTCACACCCAGCGACTTCTGGGGCGGGGGAGAGGAGCCCAGCTTCTTCGGCGGGGCTAATGCGTTCTGCTTCTTCTAGGCCTTCCAGGCGGGCGAGTTGTTCTTTATCGCGGCTGTACTGGTCGGACTGGATGAGAATGATGCCGACGAAGAAGGCAAAGCTGCCGAAAAAGAGGACGAGCCCGGGCATCATGGCGCCGAGGTCGGCCCGCCACACGTCGGCCGAGAGAATGGTAAAGGCGGCCAGCGGAATCAAACCCAGGCTGTAGACGAGGATGACCGTGAGTCGGAAGACCTGCATCTGCAGGTGGCGGCGGCGAAGTTCGTCGATTTCGCTCAATTCCGGCTCATTGACCATAGCCAAAGCTTAGCGGTTCGGGGGAGGGGCGACGATTCTTTTTTATCTCAAAACGGGCGAGGGATGAAATGTGGTTGGAGTATTCATGGCTCCGTGCGTAAAATCGCGTTTATCATGTTTGTGGATCGCGTACGCATCCTGGCCAAAGGCGGCCACGGGGGGCGGGGAGGTTTGAGCTTCTTCCGCGCCAAGCATAATGCCCAGGGCGGGCCGGATGGCGGCCAGGGCGGTAAAGGCGGCGACGTGGTCTTGGTGGTGAATCCCAACCTTAACAACCTGATCCACCTCAAATACTCGCCCCACCAGTACGCCGAACACGGTCGCCCGGGTAATCGCAACCAGCGCACGGGCCGGAGCGGCAAGACCAAGATCATCGAAGTGCCAGCGGGGACGGCCGTCCGGCAAATTCCGATTGAGGATGACAGCGAGGACCGGATCGAAGGTAACCTCCAAGCCATGCCGGAGGTCAACGACGAAAGCTTGCCGATGGTTGCCGACATGCTCGAAGCCGGGCAGAAGCACATCCTCTGTGCTGGCGGCAAAGGCGGACTGGGCAACATGCATTTCAAGTCCTCGATCAACCAAGCGCCGCGCAAGACGCAGCCAGGTTTGCCGGGCGAGTCGGGCGAGTACGAGCTGGTGCTCAAGTCGATTGCCGATGTCGGCTTGGTTGGCTTCCCGAACGCGGGGAAGTCGACCTTGCTCAGCCGGCTCTCCCACGCGCATCCGAAGATCGCGAGCTATCCCTTCACCACCCTGACGCCGCAGATTGGCGTGATGGAAAGCAGCTACGGCGAACGGCTTACCATTGCAGACATCCCTGGCTTGATCGAAGGCGCGCACGAGGGCGTGGGCTTGGGACATGAGTTCCTTCGCCACGTGGAGCGCTGCCGCCTGTTGCTTTTCGTCATCGACATGGCCGGGACGGATAATCGCGAACCGGTCGACGACTTCCGCCAATTGCGGACCGAGATCAGCCTGTACCAGGAAGAGCTGGCGAAGCGTCCGTACTTCATCGTGGCCAACAAAATGGACCAACCGGTGGCGGCGGAAAAGCTGGCGGAATTTCGCGCGCAGATTAATCGCCCGATTCTGGAAATTTCCGCGCAACAAGAAGAGGGCCTGGACGGTTTACGCCAGAAGCTCTTCGATCAACTGCTACCCAAAACCGCCTCCT
>CAWUJC010000127.1:0-6838 GCA_963922355.1 uncultured bacterium
AGCGAGCTGCGTCGCGCGGCCTTCCGCGGCGTTGCCCGGAATTGGGTGAAGCAGGATCGCCCGGCCGTATTGGCTTGGGCAGAAAAGCTGGAGGCGGAGAAGGACGCGCTTGCGATCCAGGAAGTGGTCCTCGATGCCTGGCAAGGCGAGAATCCCCAAGAAGCATTGGCTTGGCTGAAAGAGCAAGAGGAGGGGAAGACGCGGGACGCTTTGGTGGCGGCGACCGCCGAGCGCTTGGTGGTGGTTGATGCCAGTGGAACGATTGAGTTGGTCGAAGCGATTCAAGACAAGAAAAACCGCGCGCAGGTGCTGGAAAAGACCGCGAGTGCCTGGCGAGCGGCAAGCCCAGGACCGGCCAAGGCTTGGATCGAGCAGTCTGACCTGCCGACCAAGACCAAGAACAAGCTGCTCGAGTAGAGGGGGCTAGCTCGCTTTCACCGCTTCGACAACGAGGCAGCATTGGTGGATGTCGGGCCAGCGGTCTTCCGAACGCTGCTTTTCCTCAGACGAGAGGACGCGGTCGGAGTTGGCGGCGGCTTCCGTGATTTCCGCCCACGCACCGACGGAGGCTAAGGTGTCTTGCATCAGCGCAAAGTCATAAGGCACCAAATGGTGGCCGTGACAGTCCACGTAGTCGTCGTAGGCTTGTTGAATGGTGGTGGAATCATCGACCTGCTGCTGCTGGGCAAAGAAAGAGAGGTCTTGCTCATCCAGGGCGCGATCTGCCTTGGCTTTATCTGGCACGATGACGCGTAACACGCCGCCGGGTTGAAGCACGCGATGGCATTCGGCTAAGATGGCGGCTCCATTTTCGAGTGTGAAGTGCTCGAGCACTTGGTTGGCATAGATGGCTTGGACAGAGCCGTCGGCCAGGGGGAGGCCATGGCGCAGGTCGAGCCAGGCGTCATATTTCCACACGGGTAGAATCTCCGTGTTGAGCCAGCCAGGCAGATAGATCGGCCCGCAACCGAGGTGAAGTTTGACGCCGTCTAGGGAGGCGGATTGGCGTTTCCACCGTTGATGGTTGAGCCAGGCAAAAGGAGAGAGGCCATTGATCGCCAGGTGGATCATCCAGGCCGGGGTGAAGCCGGGGCCGCGCAACGCAAGCAGGGTGCGCTGCCACCATGTCAGGGAGGGATCGGACATCAGCATCGAAGATTAGCATCAGCTTCCTCGCCTTCTCACCTCTAAAAACAAGACAGCTTGCGGGAAGATAGGTACACTAAGGCGCTTGATGACCGATTCCGCCCCCGAACTTAGCGTCTTGATCCCCACCATCCGGCGGCGGGAGGATTTGCGCCGGGCGCTGCTCTCGGTCTTGAAGAATGGGTTTGCCGGGACGATGGAAGTGATCGTGAGCGATGACGATCCGGCTGGAAGTGCGCAGGAAGTCGTTGAGGCCATTGGCGATTCTCGCGTCCGGCATGTGATGAATCCAGGGCCGCACGGGCACGTGGGCAACTGGGCGTTTCTAAGCACCCAGCCGAGGGGGACGTATTGCTTTAAACTCGATGACGATGACTTGATCCGCCCGGGATTCTTGAGCAAGTCGGTGGAGATTCTGCGCAAGCAGCCCAAGGTGGGCAGCGTTTACACGGCCTACGAGCAAGTGGACGAACGGGACGGGAGTCGGACGGTGGAACTCGATACCGGCTTCTTCGCCGGACGTCAGATTGCACCCGGACCGGCCTACGCTCGAGCGGTCTTGACCAACGAGGGGGGGTATCCGCGCAACCACAAAACCACGGCTGTCTATCGCCGCGAATTGGCAGAGCGCTTTGGCCATTTTCGGACGCTCTGCGAGGACTTCGCCTTCAGCATCGCTCTCGCCGTGGAAGCCAACGTGGCCTACGTCCCTGAGCCACTCTACGAGTATCGCTTGCACGGCGGGAACAACATCACGAATCTTTCCAGCGTCAGCCGACGGAGTTTTGCCGCTCTGGAGGCGCTGGGACAGCTCTCGACTATCGCCGATTCTCAGCAGATTCAGGAAGAAGAGTGGCAAGGCTGGCTGCGGCGCTGCGCCGATGCCTTGCCGCTATACTACCTCCAGGCGGCCTTACGCTTGCACGGGCCGGAGGAGGCTCAGCAGCTGTACATTGATTTGAAAATGGACGGGCATCTCTCCCATCCTTATGCAGCCTGGACCCTGGTGAACGTGGGCGGCACGTTGCCGAAGGGCCTGATGCGGGCGGCTTTTGCTGCTTACCAGCGGGCGCCTTGGCTACAAGGGGCAGCGCGGGCCTTTTTCAGTCGAGGGAAGAAATAAGCTACTTTTTGGCCTTCTCTTTTTTGGCGGTCCACTCGTCTTTTTTCAGCTCTGCCAGATCCTTGAGGAACTTCTTGTTCTTCATCAGCTCATCCACCACCAGTTGGCCCAGAGCGCGGCCACCAATGATGTCACTCTGGTAATGCATGCCACCCAGGATGCGAGAGTTGCCAATCTTGATGGCCTGGAGCATGAAGATGTCCTTCATCTCTGGCTTGAGTTCTCCAAGGACCAAAGCCGTCGCCCAGGAACGCGTCGTATGGCCACTGGGATAGGAGTAGCCGCCGTGGGGTTCGGCGAAGAAATTCTTCACCAGCTTCGGATGGGCAAGATAGGGTCGTTTCCGCGCATAGTGATCCTTGATGTAGTCCTTGGGGGCTTCGGTCGTTTCCAAGAGTTTCTTAAAAAACTTGGCCGTCTTCGGGTAGGTCTCGGGATTGAACTCCGGGCCCAGCTTTTCGGCAAAAGTGAAGACGTAAAAATCAGCTAGACGATTGACTTCGGCGATCAAGGCGTCGCTCATCGTGGCTTGGATGGCGACGGAGTAGGTCAAGTCGGATTGGTCTTCAGGACTGCCCGTTTTCGGAGCCGGCGGAACGCGTTCGAGGAAGAACTCGTTGGCAGGGAGCTTCCAGGTGTTGTCGGCGGCAGCCGGAAGGAGAGCCAGGGCGAGCAGGAACCAGAGGGGGCGCAACGAAGTCATGCTTGAGAGCCTAGCCCGGTGGGCGCGCCGTTGTCTAACCCAAGAAAGCACAAGAATGCGTGCTGGTCAGGAGAGTAATTAGCGGAAGGTCACGTCGACCTTGGGATCACGTAACCAGAGCACGGATTCCTGCTCGAACTGCTCTTTGTAGGCGTCGATCACGGCGCGGAAAGACTCTATCGCAGCGGCGTTGTTTTCGGCGGGAACGATCACTTCTAAAACAAAGCTGTTTTCTTGGCCTAGGGCACCAGAGTCGCTTCGCCACTGGCCTTGTGCGGGCCAATGGGTCAAGCCGCCAGGAAAGCGGGGCGTCACTTCCTCCCGCAAAAAATCCGTCCATTGGGTCGGCGAGACTTCCCGGCCCTCTGGCATTCCACGACCGAAGTAGAGCCGATGCAGAGAAGGGGAGGAGGGCGGTTCTGCCGGGGAAGGAGCAGCGGGAGGAGGTGCGCAGGCGGCGAGGCCAAGCAGAAGCCAGCCAGTGAGCAGGACGGTGATGACTCTCATGAACTCGGCTTGAGTTGATAGACAAACTCTGAACCTTTGGCTTGCTCGGGTTCGTCGGTAGCACCCACTTCGAGCTGGGGCGCCTTGTCCTTGAGCGTGGCGAGGTAGTCGTGGATCGCTTGGGCGGACTTCGGGCCAATACCGGGGAGAGCAGCAATCGCCTCGGGCGTGGCTTTGCGCAGCCGGGCAATTGAGCCGAAGTGGGCCAGGAGTTGCTGTTTGCGCTTGGCGCTGACGCCCGGGCAATCATCCAGCACGCTTTCCGAGAGACGGCGCTTGAGCAGGAGCGCGTGGTAGCCG
Source organism: uncultured bacterium (assembly GCA_963922355.1). Lineage (GTDB taxonomy): Bacteria > Verrucomicrobiota > Verrucomicrobiia > Methylacidiphilales > UBA1321 > CAWUJC01. The sequence continues at coordinate 3,780 of CAWUJC010000127.1, forward strand.
TTGGCAAAGCGGTGGGCTTCGTCGCGGATACGTTGGAGGAGGCGCAGCGCACCTGTGGAGTGATCCAGAATGAGCGGGTCTTTCTCCCCGGGGCGGAAAATTTCTTCGTGCTTCTTGGCGAGTCCAATCACGTTCAGATCGCCGAGGCCCAAGCCATCAAGCTCCGACTTGGCCATACCGAGTTGGCCTTTGCCACCATCAATCACAATCAGGTCTGGCTTGCGGATGCCTTCGTTGAGCACGCGTTGGTAGCGGCGGTGGACGACCTCGGCCATGCTGGCAAAGTCGTCCTGCCCCTTCACGGTCTTGATTCGGTAGCGGCGGTAGTTGCGGTTGTCTGGCTTGCCTTGATGGAAGCTAACCATGGAAGCGACGATGTGGGTGCTGGAGATGTTGGCGATATCGAAGCACTCAATCCGGTCGAGCGGCGCTGAGAGACCAAGGGCGGCTTGCAGTTCGGCGGCGTCTTCCTTCGGCTTGACCGTAGTGACGAAGCGATGATGAAAACGCTTGATGGGTTTCGTCGTACGCTTTAAATCATCGAGCAAGTTACGTAGTTGGGCGGCTTTCTCGAAGTCCAGGCGCTCGGCCGCCCGTTGCATTTCCTCTTCCAGATTTTTCAGCATTTCGCCGGACTTTCCTTCGAGGAAATCGCAGGCTTGTTGGACGCGTGCCAGATACTCGCCGCGGGTGATTTTAGCGACGCATGGTGCGGAGCAGTTCTTGATTACGTGGTCGAGGCAGTGCTTGTAGTCGCTCTCATCCGGTAAGCGGGGGGCACAGGAACGCAGGCCGAACTTCTTCTTCATCGCGTTGAGCGCGGTACGGAGCGAGCCGCTGTGCGGAAACGGGCCGAAGTAGCGAGCACCGTCATCCTTCTTTACCCGGCAGGTGGTGAAGCGGGGGAAGGGGTCATTCAGGTTAACCCGGACGAGGAGGAACCGTTTGTCGTCGCGGAAGCTGATGTTGTATTTGGGTCGGAACTCCTTGATCAGCTTGCCTTCCAGCAGCACGCTCTCAGCCTCGGATTTGACAGTGTGGATTTCCAGGTCACGGATACTCTCGACCAACGCACGAGTCTTACGGTCGGCGTTGTGGCGGCGCGAGGGGTGGAAGTATTGGTGCACGCGTTTGTGTAAATCCCGCGCTTTACCCACGTAGATGACGCGGTTGAGGCGGTCTTTGTAGAGGTACACACCAGGCTGGTGGGGTAGCTCGCGCAGCTTGCGCTTGAGGGCCTCCTGGCTCACGGCATCGATTTGCGGTTCTGACATTCGCCTTTACTGTACCAGCTTCGTCGAAGGTTGCCATCAAAGCTGGAGACGGTACGTTAGGCGCATTAGATGGTTTCGTCTTTGGGCGACGTCTAAGGTTGTAGAAGATATGGAGACACTTGCTTACTTTTCCCGTCGGCTTGGACGCCGCTGGCTGGTGCTGTGCCTGGCTTGGTTCCTCGGGTTGCCGCTGGCCAATGCTCAGGACGAGACAGGCGAGGATCTCGTCAAGGTTCGCCTTCTGGCCGACGTTGAGGCCATGGCCCCCGGGCAGGAGTTCACCGCCGGGCTGGAGTTTAAGATGGAGCCGCACTGGCACATCTACTGGCGCAACCCGGGCGACAGCGGCTTGGCCCCGCAGGTGAACTGGCAGCTGCCGTCGGGCTTTGAAGTCGGCGAGATCATGTGGCCGGTGCCCAAGCAGATCAAAGATTCCGGCATGGTGACGTACGGCTACGAGGACCGGGTCATCTTACTCCTGAAAGTGACCCCGCCGGCGGACTTGAAGCCGGGAGACAAGGTGACGCTCCATGCCGACATTGACTGGCTGGTCTGTAAGGACATCTGCTTGCCGGGCCAGGGAAAGGTGGAGCTGACGCTTCCTGTCGTTGCCGCCAATCCACCGCAGAATGATGAATCGGCCAGCTTGTTCACGGTTAGTTGGAAGAGCCTGCCGTCGCCCCAGTCGGATTGGACCGTGACCGCCCAGCGCGAGGGGAAAGACGCGGTGGAATTGACCTTCCAACCCAAGGTGGGGGAAGATCCGACTTTACCCGAGTCCGTTTACTTTTTTGGTTATGACGACGGCGTTGTTTCCCCCAACGCCGAGCAAGTCTGGAAGCGCGAAGACGACGGGAAACGCGGGTCGCTTCGGCTCAAGTTAGCGGCCACCGCCGGAAACCCGACACACCTGCCGGGTGTCCTGACGGCCAGTAGCGCTTGGGTGCAAGGCCAGGCCGGCGAGGGGAAATGGGAGATCAACCCCGAGTTGGGGGTCTCTTCCGCAGATACGTCGACTGGTGTTGTTGCCACTGGCGAGGACAAACAAATCATGCCGCAAGCTGAGGGCGTCGAGGGTTACCTCCTTTCCTTGGGGTTGGGCGGCTGGCTGGCGCTGGCGTTTTTGGGCGGCTTGGTGCTCAACATCATGCCCTGTGTCTTGCCGGTGCTTTCGCTTAAGGTTTTCTCGCTGGTCAAACATGCTGAGCAGTGCCGGAGCATGGCGTTGGCTCATGGGCTGGCCTATACTGCTGGCGTCGTCCTTTCGTTCCTGATTCTGGCGGGCGTGCTTCTGGCTCTTCGTGCCGGGGGCGAGCAAGTCGGGTGGGCCTTCCAGCTGCAAAGCCCCACCTTCGTCACGTTACTGACCGCCTTGTTGTTTCTCTTTGGCCTCAATCTTTTTGGCGTCTTTGAAATCGGAGCCTCCTTGGTGGGCGCCGATGCCAAGGTGAGCGGTCGTGGCGACCTCTTGGGCTCCTTCTTTACCGGCATTTTGGCGGCTGTGGTGGGAGCGCCGTGTATCGGACCTTTCCTCGGTGCCGTGACCGGCTTGGCAGTGCAACTTCCCACCGTGACCGCGCTTTCCGTCTTTGCCGTCATGGGCCTGGGATTGGCCTCGCCGTTTCTCTTGCTGGCGGTCTTCCCCCAAGCACGGGTGTTGCTGCCTAAGCCTGGTGCCTGGATGGAAACCTTTAAACAGTTCATGGGCTTCTTGCTTATGGCGGCGGTGCTCTTTTTCCTTTGCGTGCTCTCCACCTTGAGCGGTGCTGATGGCATGACGAGCGT
>CAWUJC010000128.1:0-6833 GCA_963922355.1 uncultured bacterium
GGAAACAAGACTTGCTTGTGAGCCGCCTTGCCAAGTTGACCAGAAAGGGGCATGGTTTCGTCATAACCCAAAGAGGCGATGGCACATGCTCCTGGTGATTGATAACTACGATTCGTTTACGTACAACCTCGTTCAGTACTTTGGCGAGATGGGGGTGGCCCCCACCGTCCGCCGCAACGACCAAGTGACGGTCGAGGAAATCGAACGGATGGAGCCGGAGCGCATCGTGATCTCTCCCGGACCCTGCACACCGAAAGAAGCAGGCGTGAGCAAAGCCGTGATCGAGCACTTCGCGCCGCGTGTCCCCATCCTCGGCGTTTGCCTGGGGCACCAATGCATTGGCGAAGTCTACGGGGCGGAAGTGGTCCGGGCGGGCCGCCTGATGCACGGAAAGATTTCCCCCATCCTCCACCTCAAGAACGGCGTCTTTGCCGATTTGCCGTCGCCGTTTGAAGCGACGCGTTACCATTCTCTCATCGTGGAACCGGAGAGCGTGCCAGAATGCTTAACCGTGACCGCCGAGACCAAGGAAGGCGAGATCATGGGGCTAAAGCATAAGGAGCTACCTGTCTATGGCGTGCAATTCCACCCGGAGTCGATCCTGACTCAGCACGGCAAGCAGCTTTTGCACAACTTTCTGCAAGTACCCGTTCCCCAGCCGGCCTAACCAGTGCTTACCTGGACGGAAGGGCGTTTGACGTCCTTCGAATTACAGTTAGGTTAACTAGTTGTTGATGGATTATCTGTTCCAAAATCCAACCTTTACGATGGCCTGCCAGCAGTTCGATGCGGCTGCCGAAATTCTGGAGCTTTCCGTCTCCGACGCCGAGCGCGTGAAGTGGCCGAAACGCTTGGTCACCGTGACCGTCCCCGTCACCATGAAAGATGGGAGCGTCCGTGTTTTTACCGGCCATCGCGTGCAGCACAATATCACCCTAGGACCAACCAAAGGCGGGTTGCGCTTCAGCAACACGGTCGATCTCGGCGAAGTCGCCGCGTTGGCCATGTGGATGAGTTGGAAGTGCGCCCTGGTGGGCTTGCCTTACGGAGGAGCCAAAGGAGGCGTCGAGTGCGATCCCCCAACGTTGGCTCCGTGCGAGCTGGAAGGGTTGGCGAGGCGCTTCATGGCCGAGATGATTCCCTATGTCGGTCCGAACATCGACGTCATGGCTCCGGATATGGGAACTAACGAGCAGGTGATGGCCTGGATGATGGACGTCTATTCTCACCATGCTGGCTATTCCGTGCCGAGCATTGTCACGGGTAAGCCGGTGGTCATCGGCGGTTCCCTTGGGCGGAGCCAATCCACCGGCAAAGGGGTGGCGTTTCTCTGCAACCGCGCCTTGGATAAAATTGGTGCGGAACAGAATCCGCGGGTCATTGTCCAAGGCTACGGCAATGTTGGGAGCAATGCCGCGTGGTCGATGGCACGTTTTGGCGCCAAGATCGTCGGCGTTTCTGATCACACCGGTGGCTACTACAATCCAGAAGGGCTGAACATTTTGGAGCTGGATGCTCACGTCAATGAACACCAGACCCTGGCGGGCTTTGGCGGGGGGGAAGCGATGAGCAACGAGGAGTTACTCATCCAGGAATGCGACGCCTTAATCCCCGCCGCGGCGGAACGCGTCATCACCGCCGACATTGCGCGTAACCTCAAGTGCCGTGTCCTGGCCGAAGGGGCAAACGGGCCGACCACCTTTGAGGCGGACGCCATCATTGAAGAACGCGGGGATATCTTCCTCGTTCCCGACATCCTCTGCAACTCGGGTGGCGTGATCGTCAGCTACTTTGAATGGATTCAGGGAGAGCAGCAGCTTTTTTGGCAGGAGGCGGAAGTCTTCGATAAGCTGTACCGCATCCTGGCCAAGTCCTTTGATCAGGTGGTGAAATACTCTCAATCGCGTCAGATCAGCCATCGTATGGCGGCCATGTGTCTGGGCGTCAAAAAGGTGACTGAAGCTAAGGAAATCCGCGGCCTTTTCCCTTGATGCCAGGAGCCTAGGAGATGAAACTAGGAAATTCGACGCGACTGGCGCGTTGATTGCTCCGACTCCAAGCTCAATTCTTCCGCTATGCTCTTACGCCATCTTTGTTTGTTTGCCTGCTTACTGCTGCTTCCCCCTTGGATCTCATCGGCTGAAGCGCAGGAGAAGAAAAAGAAATCAGCCTTTAGTGGTCGCATGATCACCCTGAGCGACTTTGGTGCCGAAGACTTGGGCTACCTGTCACTGCCGCAGCAGGCGCCGATTGGGGGACTGGTCATCTTGCCGAATCAGTGGGGCCTGAACACCCGCGTCAAAAAACTAGCCGATCAGTACGCCAAGCAAGGTTACGTCACGGTGGCAGGGGACCTGTACAATGGAGCCAAGCCGACTAAGAAGGCGGAGGCCGATCGTTTGATGAAGGAAATGCGGGCTGCGACGGCGGTCAATACCGCCCAAGCCGGGGCTCGCCTTCTGAAGGAGAGTCCCAAGTTTCGCGTGCCCTACGTCGGGATGGTCGGGATTGGGATTGGCGGGAGTGTGGCACTCGAAGCCACCAAACAAGATCGGGAGGAAAAAATCGACGCTTTGGCCATGATTGAAGGTCCACTCTCGGCCGACCAGCGGACGGTCGATGGCCTCCGCGTGCCGACTCTGGCGATTTTTGCGGAAGGTAACGCCTCGATTCCGCCGGGCACCTTTACGCAGTTCGAACGCCACCTGAAGGATCGGCACCGGGGATCGCAAATCGTACTACTGCGCGCGGCTCCCGGCTTTAGTGAGCCGACCATCCCGAGCTATAACCGGGGACAGGACCAACGTGCTTTCAATGCCGTCAGCTCGTTTATGCCAGCTTATTTGAACAAGCCAGCGCCAGAGCCCTCCATCCTGGACAAAGCCAAGGATAAGTTTGACTCGATCTTTGATTAAGCTGGATTCTTAGGATCGCGGCTTGCGCCGAGGCTCCAGCAGGCCAAGCTTAAGCATGGCATTGCCCTGGCTCTCCCAAGAACCACGGTTTACTTCCAGGAGAGAGGCTCTGGAAGCTTTTCTCGCCTACGCCGGGGCGGCCCGCAGCCGCTTGGAAGCCCAGCCGGAGTGGCGCGACTGGCTCTTGCAGGAAGAGATTAGCGGACGAACGCGGCGGGTTCGTGGCAAGGGCAAGTGGGAGCAAGATCTGCGCGAGTTAGGGGCTCCGGAGGTAGCCGGTGCGTTGGAGCTGCCGGAGATTTTTCTCGCCCCCTTACGCCGCTTCAAGCAACGAGAGATTCTGCGCATCGGGCTCTTGGATTTTGCCGGTTTGGCCACGGTGAGTGAAACGGTGGAGGCGCTTTCCGACTTGGCGGACTTCTGCCTCGATCGCGTCCTGGCGCTTCAACTGGCTCGCACGGCCAAGCGTTGGGGCGAGCCCGGGACGGAATTTTGCATTCTAGGCATGGGTAAACTGGGTGGACGCGAGCTGAATTTTAGCTCGGATATCGATGTAATCTTCGTCTACGGAGAGGAGGGGGAGACGTCGACGGGGCGCACGCGGAAAGAGTTCTTTACGCGTCTGGGCCAGCAGATCATCAAAGACTTTTCGGCCACGACGGCAGACGGTGCGCTCTTTCGCATCGATCTACGCTTGCGGCCGGAAGGGGACAGCGGACCGCTCGCGCTTTCTTACTCAGCAACGGAAAACTACTACGCGGCCTTTGGCGAAAACTGGGAACGCATGGCGATGATCAAGGCTCGGGTCAGCGCCGGGGATGAGAGCTTGGCCTACGACCTCGACCGGCTCCGGGCAGAGTTTTGCTTTGGCACCAGTCTCTCGACCGATCTGATTGGCGAGATCGCAGCGCTCAAGCAGCGCGTGAATCAGGAGATCGTGGGCGCTGGCGCGATGGAGCGGCACGTCAAGCTGGGCCGAGGCGGCATCCGGGAGATTGAGTTTTTGGTCCAGACCCAACAACTCTTACACGCCCGCAAGCTGCCGTACTTACAAAACCGACGGACGCTCAAAACACTGGAAGGGATCGCCATCTGCGAACTCATGCCGCTGCAGGCCACCAATCAATTGGCGGAGGCGTATCGCGTCTTACGGACTGTGGAGCACCGCCTGCAAATGCGGGAGGATTTGCAGACCCACACGTTGCCTGATGAACCGGAAGGCCGAGCTTTGATCGCGCAGAGTTTGGACCTCTCGCTGGAACGCTTTGATCACGTCATGCTGGAGGTGCGTGACTTCGTGCATCAGGAATTCACCACCGCCTTTGCAGAACGTGAGCCGGAGCCCGAGCACGAGTTTGACCTCTCTTTCTTTTTGCATCCGAAAGCAGCTGCCAAGCAACTCCAGGCGCTCAATCCGGAGAGCCGCGAAGAAGCTCGGGTTTCGCCACGTACCCGGGCTCGCTTTCGCCGTTTTCAACCGGTGTTGGAGAAGGGGCTGCGTCAATGTGTAACGCCGGATGTGGCGCTCCCGCGTTTCGTCCGTTTTGCCGAGCAGTACGGCGCGCCGGGGCTGTTTTACGAGACGATGGCTTCTAACCCGAAGGCCTTGGAATTGTTGCTGACCATCTTTGACCGCAGCCAGCATTACAGTGATATGGTGACACGTTCGCCGCACGTCTTTGAAGACGCCGCCCGCGCCGGGACATTGGACATGAACAAGGATGTGGCCCGCTTTTTGAGCGAGCTGGAAGGGCTCTCGGGCGATCTCTTGGAAACGGCCCGAGCCTATCGGCAAGAAGAGCTGATTCGCATCTTCATTCGTGATGCGCTTGGACTGGCTCCCTTAAGTGACCTCCACGCCGAGTACAGTGCGCTCGCACAAGCCTGCTTGGAGTTTGGCTTGCGCCGGGTCGTGTCGGGTGGCCCGGTGGCGGTGGTGGCGCTCGGAAAATTCGGCGGGAGGGAGTTGGGCTATGGTTCGGATCTGGATTGTGTTCTCGTTGGGGAAGACGAAAAAGCAGCCAAAGAACTCTCGCGATTTATGACCGAGCAGCGCCCGAGTGGGATTCTCTTTCCGCTCGATTTCCGCCTGCGTCCGGATGGCGAGGGGCCCATCGTCATACCGGTGGCAAGCTACCGCGAGTATTACCGCCATCGCGCGCAGTATTGGGAGTTCCAAGCCGCGATCCGCGCCCGCTTCGTGGCGGGCGATGAGACGTTGGGTCAAGAGTGGATAGGCATGCTGGATGAGGTTTGGCCAGAGAAAGTGCGAAGCGCTGATCCCTTCGTGGAGCTTTCAGCCATGCGGCAGCGAATCGAAACGGAGCGGATCACCAATCGGCGTTATCCGGAAGGGGAGTTTAAGACGGGCGTCGGCGGGATGCTGGACGTGGAGTTTGGCGTGCAAGCCCTCTTGATGCATCGCCTCCATCGCGAGCCTTCAACGCTGCGAGCCCTCGACTGGTTGGCAGGGCTCTCATCCTCTGGTGCTGAGGCCGCCGACCAGCTGCGCGAGGATTATCTCTGGTTGCGCCGTGTCGAAGCCGCAGTGCGGAGCGACAGCAACGACTCGGTTTCTCATCTGCCGGCTGAACCGGAACGCCAAGAACACTTGGCCCGCTGGTTAGGCTATGAGAGCCGAGCGCTCTTTCTCCACGCCTACAGCGAAGTTCGAACGCGGAACCGTCGGACCTACGAGCAGATCATGGCGCGGGAGATTCCCTAGGAAGTACTGGCTCCAGGCTCAGACGAGTTAACGGGGCTAGGCTCAACCTAGGCTAGGTGCCGGAGCCATCGGGCATGATGGCGTCGACGACCCGCTCGATACCCTCACGGGCGTAGTCGCTGGCCGGGTAGAGTTGCTGGGCGCGGAGGTACCAGGCGAGGCTGGACCCAAGCTGGTCCTTCTCTTCCAGGTCCTTGCCTTGGGCCAGACTGCGAACAAAGTCGGCGGCCTTCGTAGTTAAGTCCGCTCGGAGCTGGCTGAGCTTGATGTCGCCGGGGAATTCCTGGTAAGCGCGTTCGATGCTTTCCCAGGCGCCGTAGGGGTCGCCCCGCTTGGCGATTTCGTTGGCCTGGATGATGGCGGTTTCCACCATCTGCATTTGGCCGAGGACCTTGCGCAGTTCTTCCTGCCGTTCGGGGAAGAGGGCGGTGGCGGCGATAAATTTGACCTGATCGTCGTAGATTTGCCGGTAGTTCTTTTGGCTGAGCAGGCGCTCCAGGTCGGAAAGGGCCTGCTGTTGGACGTCGGAAGCGTCAAAGATGTTGTTGGAGACCTTGGCCAGGTCTGGGTTGCGTGGCCAGATTTCCGTCGCGGCGCGAAGTTCGATCTCCAAGGCGTCCTTATCGCCGCTGGCGGCAGCGTTCCGCGCTTTCGCTAAGTGGAGGGCGCTGATCTGTTTAGCGGTTTCAATCGCCGCCATCGGTTTGGAGTTGTCGAAATCCTTGGCCGATTCTTCGAGCTCTTTGACGAGGCGTTCCGCGCGGGCGTAATCCTTCACTTCCAGGGCAGAGACGAGCTGGTTGCTGGTCTGGACAAAGCTGAGGGCTTTACGCTTCTTCTCGCGGGGAAGGGTGCGAATTTCCGGCATGTACTCGCCCACGATGAAAGCTTCGGCCAAGCGCTGGCTGGCGCTGGAGAGTTCCTTGTTTTGGAGGAGGAAGTTGTAGGCTGAGACGCCTTCACGCACATCGCGCATGGCTTCGTTGGCCAAGCTGTCGAGAATGCTCAAGGTGGGGGGGAGACCGGACCCATCGTGGAAGAGTTTCTTCAAGTCGTTGCCGAGTTTGAGTTGGGTGTCGCCATCGCCAAAGAGCTTCCGGTAAAAGCGACTGGCGATGACCACGTGCTGGAAACGGCGCTGGAGGAAAAACTGGACGACGAGGGTCTGGAATTCGATCTTGGCCTGAAGTTCG
>CAWUJC010000129.1:0-6795 GCA_963922355.1 uncultured bacterium
GAAACCCCTCCCGTCCGCGGACGCATCGCGCGTTATGCCCTGGGAGATGATTACCATGAAATCCTGGGTGACAAGCTGCGAGCGCTCCTCGCATCGCTGGAAGCCGAATTCGGCACCGAGCACCAACACAAACTCTACGTGGATACCGGCCCGGTGCTGGAACGCCCGCTAGCTCATCGCGCCGGGGTGGGCTGGCAGGCTAAGAGCACGATGGTGATCAGCGAAACCCTCGGGCCCTGGATGTTCCTGGGCGAGATCATCACGACCTTGCCACTCGCCACCGACGCCCCAGCGCCCGACCGCTGTGGTACCTGCACGGCCTGCCTCGATGTCTGCCCGACAAAGGCGATCACCGCCCCTTACCAGCTCGATGCCCGCCGCTGCATCAGCTACCTCACCATCGAGAATAAAGGCAGCATTCCAGAAGAATTCCGCCCGCTGATCGGCGATCGCATCTACGGCTGCGACGAATGCCTGGAAGTCTGCCCCTGGAACCGCTTCGCCCAAGAATCACGCGAGACCCAATTCCGCGCCAGCCGTCTGGAACCCTGGGACCTGCGCGAGCTACTTACCCTCACGCCCCAACAGTTCAACCAACGCTTCAAGACCAGCCCGATCAAGCGAACCAAACGGCGCGGCCTTCTCCGCAACGTGGCCGTCGCGCTCGGCAACATCGGCACCGAGGAAGACCTGCCCATCCTGGAGCGCACCGCCGCCGATCACGACGAGCCGCTCGTCCGCGAACACGCCGCCTGGGCCGTTAAACAACTCAAAAAACGTCATGGTCTTCCCTAGAAAATTAGCTGGATCCAAAGTCACCTCACTAGGTGTAGCGTGAAGCTGCAGAATGCGTTGCCAAGCGGCGAACCACACCACAACATCAACGGCATGAAGATTGGCTTTATCGGTTGTGGAAAAATGGCAACAGCTTTAGCGCGGGGAGCCGTGGGCGCGGAACTCGTTCGCCCGGTCGAGATCATGGCCTCCGGCTTGGAGAGTGATACGGCGGCCAAGCATGCTTTCCTGGGTGCTCTTTCCCACGAAAACGGTGCCCCCGCCTGGACGGCGGACAACACCGAGGTGGTGCGTTTTGCCGATCTCTGCGTCATCGCGGTTAAGCCCCAGCACGCCGCAGAAGCTCTGGCCCCGATCAAGCCGCTTGCCGAAGGGAAAGTCTTTCTCTCCATCATGGCGGGCGTGCCCATCTCTGGCCTGACCGACATGTTGGGGACCGAGGCGAAGATCATTCGCTCCATGCCCAACACGCCGATGCAGGTTGGCGCCGGTGCCAGTGTCTACGCTCCGGGACCGAATTTGGGCATCGAGGAAGTGGCTCCGGCGCGCGACCTCCTCGCCGCCTCCGGCAATGCCTGGCGGGTGGACGAAGGCCACATCGACGCGGTGACCGCGCTCTCTGGCAGCGGCCCAGCTTACGTCTATCACTTCATCCAGGGGCTGATCGATGGCGGGGAAGAACTGGGCCTCGACCGCAAACTGGCCCGCGATCTGGCCGTACAGACGGTCCTCGGTGCAGCTCAGATGGTTGAAAGCCACATCGAACTCTCGCCCCTGGAACTGGCCAGCCACGTCAAAAGCCCCGGCGGCACCACCTTGGCCGGATGTGAAGTTTTGGAACAGGGTGGCTTTGAACCCCTGGTGCGCCAAGCCATGGCCGCGGCCAAAAAACGGGCGGAGGAATTGGCCGAGAAGTAGGTCAGTTTCCTTTCCCATTTGTTACAAGCCGGTGGCAGGCCACCTTTCCCCTTGAAACCAAACGCTTTCCTTCCAGATTAACTGAAGACATTGGAACTATGAGCACCTACAACATCGGCACCTACCTCGCCCATCGGCTGGAACAAATTGGCATCAAGCGCTACTTCGCCGTTCCAGGCGATTTCAACCTGGTCCTGCTCGACCAGTTCCTCAAGTCCGACAAGCTAGAACTGGTCGGTTGCTGTAATGAGCTCAACGCCGGCTACGCGGCCGATGGTTACGCCCGCGCTCGCGGTGCCGCAGCCGTGGTCTTTACTTACACGGTGGGGGGCCTCAGTGCGATCAACGCGGTCTGTGGTTCCTATGCGGAAGATCTCCCCGTCATCGCCATCTCGGGCGGGCCCAACACCAACGATGCGCCAGAAGGTAACTACCTGCACCACACCACCGGCGAACTCGACTTCCGCCAGCAGCCCCGCTGCTTTGAGCACGTTACCGCTGAAGTACAGATCATCAAAACGGTGAAGGACGCTCCCCGGCAAATTGACCACGCCATTCGCACCGCGTTGACCAAGCGCAAGCCCGTTTACATCGAAATTGCCTGCAACATCGCGGCGGCCGAAGTCCCCGCCCCCGGCCCGCTGGAACTGGAACACCGGCGCAGTAGCGATCCGGCCTCCCTCGCCGCCGCCGTCGAAGCCGCCGCCAAGATGATCAACGGTGCCGTCAAACCCGCCTTGGTTGGCGGGGTCAAGATGCGCCCCTACGCTGCCACGGAAGAATTCCAGCAGCTGGCGGAGAAAGCCGCATGCGCCGTGGCCGTCATGCCCAACGCCAAAGGCATGTTCCCGGAAAATCACGCGCAGTTCATCGGCACCTACTGGGGCCAAGTAAGCAGCCCGGGCTGCAGCGAAGTGATCGAGAGCTGCGACTGCTACCTCTTTGCCGGCCCCACCTTCAACGACTACACCACGGTCGGCTACACCACCGCGATCAACCCGGCCAAGCTCATCCATGCTGGCGTCGATCAAGTCACTCTCCCCGGCCACACCTTCCACGAGGTGATGCTGCCCGATTTCCTGGCGGCGCTCGCCGAGGTCATCCAGCCCAATGACGCCAGCCTCGTCGCCTACCAGCGGATTCATGAAGACAGCATCCCGTTCCAAATCGGCGACCGCGAAGACGCCCTCACCCGGCAAGCCCTCATGGCCCAGGTGCAGGGACTGCTGGACGCCAATTCCGCTCTCGTGGTGGAAACCGGCGACAGTTGGTTCAACGGCCAAAAGCTCACCCTGCCGAACGGCTGTCTCTATGAATTTCAGATGCAGTACGGCTCGATCGGCTGGTCGACCGGCGCTGTCCTCGGCATGGCGATGGGTGTCGGCCCCGAGCGCCGCGTGGTGGCGATGATTGGCGATGGCTCCTTCCAGCTCACCGCCCAAGAGATCAGCACGATGATCCGCTACGAGACCAACCCGATCATCTTCCTGCTCAACAACCGCGGCTACACCATCGAGGTTGAAATCCACGACGGCCCCTACAACAACATCAAGAATTGGGAGTACGCCCAGCTAGTCGAGGTGTTCAACGCGGGAGAAGGCAACGGCTGGAGCACCAAGGTCACTACCGCGGGTGAGTTGGAAGCCGCGATTGAGAAAGCCAAGAGCCACGACGGCGTCGCGTTCATCGAATGCACGCTCGACCGGGACGACTGCTCGAAGGAACTCCTCCAGTGGGGCAGCCGCGTCGCCACCGCCAACGGTCGTCCACCCAAGTCGGCCTAGTTGCTCGCCTTCACCGGCACGTGCTCACGCAGAAACTCGAGTTCGTGCCGGATCACGTCATCAAAATGCGGCGGGGTGTAAATTTCAAAATGCTCGATGGGCAGGCCCACGGATTTGGCCCCGGCGAGGCGGGCGAGTTCGTGGCCCTGGCTGGGATCCACGTCCTGATCATTGTCGCAGACCAGCACCAGCATCGGGCACTTCACTTGCGGGGCAGAGCGAATCGGGTGATAAAACAAGATGTGGACGACAAACCGGGCGCCGACGTATTGGCGCCAATCGGCCTCCGGCGGCATCAACTTGACGATCGACTGATAGCCCTTGGCGGCGTTCTCGCTCGTGAGTAACGCCAGTTCGCCGGCTTCTCCGAAGATCGGCAGGTAACGCGGCTTCAGTCCCAGCCAGCCGCGGAAAACATCCTCAAACCCCACGCGCACGTAGGAAAGGATTTGCCCAAGACTGCGCTTCTTAACCCCATCAGAAATCCCGCTGGTCGCTGGACATTGAGCGATGACGCCTGCCAGCTCTGGATGCCGCGCGCCGAGCACGGTCACGTGGCCGCCACTGAGCGAAGTGCCCCACAGGACGAGCTTCTGCGGGTCAATTTCCGGGCGGTCCTTCATCCAAGCGATGACGGCTTCCCAGTCTTTCAACTGGGCGGGAATGGAAAGCACCTGCCGGGGCTCGCCGGTGGAATCGCCAAAGAAGCGGTAGTCGAAGGCCAGACAGGCGTAGCCCTCTTCCAAGAAGCGCTCAGAGACCTCAGGGAGGCGCAGATGGCGGACACCGCCCAAGCCGTGGGCCATGATAACGGCCGGATGCGGCCCGTTGCCAAATTGCGCGGGATCGGGCAAGTAGAGCCAAGCAGCCATCTGCTCACCCTGCGAAGGAATGGTGACATCCAAACGAGTCATGGCCGCCAACATAAGCAAGGTAACGGTTGGCGCCAGCAAATTTGCGCCCCTCCGACGTGACTCGTGACCGAACTTCTACTGCTTCAACTGCTTTTCGCGTTCATCCAGGCTGATGGAAATGGCGTCCTCGTTCTGGTCCATGATAGCTTGGCGAAGCTGATTGGCTGCCCGCATCTTCACGCTGCCCTTGGCCAAACCAGCCACGCGCATCGCCTGTTGGTAGGACTCGATCGCTTCTTCTGCCTTCATCCAGTTGTCGTCGTTGGGATCGTCAGCCAAGGCTTGGATCGAATCGATCACCCGCTGGCGTTCGACGTCGATGTCTTCGTTCGCCTGCTCAGCAAACTTCTGGATCTCTTCCTCTTCCTTGGCCTCTTTGGCCTTTTGCTTGGCCACCTTCGCCTCCACCTTGCGCTGCTGTTGGCCGGTGATGGAAAGGTAACCCACGCCACTTGCGGCGAGCACAATCACGAGCATGGCCGCTAAGCCTGGCACCATCAGCCCGCGCATCATGGCATAGAGCGCGCCCACCACGCCCAGAATCACCAACGGGCTGGCATAAATGATATTGGCCGGGCTGAGATAAAGCAGGACGAGACCAACGACGGCCAAGAGAACACCGACGCCCAGAATCGGCATCGCGAGGGGGTCTTTCTTCGCCGTCGGTTCTTCCAAGGCGGCCGCAGCACGAGGATTCGAGGCCGCCGGGCTGGCCGCTGGCACCTTGGCCTGCTCGATCTGCGGAGCTTTGACTTGCTGCGGAGATACCGCAGCGGGAGTTGCTGCAGCAGCGACTTTCGGCGCGGAGCTGGCAAGGGCCTTTTGCTGGTCCGGCTTCAAGAGCGGGGTACGCTCCGTCGGAGCCACATTAAGATTCACGGCCGAAGGCACCGCCACGGGAGCAGGCTCTGGGGTCGGAGCTGGCACAGGTGCCGGAGCTACCGGGGCAGGTGCCGGAGCCGGAGCGGCAGGCTTCAGGAGATCGCCCAGGGGCGACCAGTCCGTATCGCCTTCGCGCATCGCCCAGGATTCGGGGGTAAAGTTTCCAGCTTCCAGGTAGCCACGGACTTCGGCTTCTTCGTACGGGCCCCATTGGGTACCCTCGCCATCTACGACGGTTATTTTGGCACTCATGTTATGAACGGATGTCTTTCTGCTTCGCGAGGGAACGAAGTAAAGTGTCACCATTGCTAGCATTGGCGCTGTCTGATGGCAAGACAGGCTTGCTGGACAAGGCCCTTGGTATCCGTTAGCTTGTCGAGCTATGGCAGAACCCGTCGCGCCCTCCCATACTCCGGCCAAAAAACTGGTGGTGAAGAACCACGTCAAGACGCCGGACCCGAATGCGATTCCGCTCAATGCGCGCAAGCCGCGCTGGCTTCGAGCGAAGATTCCCGGCGGCGCTGACTACCAAGCCACGCGTGACTTGGTGAAGGAATCCAAGCTGAACACCGTCTGCGAGAGCGCTCAGTGCCCGAATTTGGGTGAATGCTGGAGCCGCCGCACGGCCACCATCATGATCCTGGGTAACGTCTGCACCCGGGCCTGCGCCTTCTGCGCTGTCCACACCGGCAAACCGACCGAACTTGACCGCGACGAGCCTCGCCGGGTGGCGGAAGCGATGAAGATCATGAATTTGAAGCACGCGGTCATCACCAGCGTGGCGCGAGACGAACTGCGCGACGGCGGCGCCAGCATCTGGGCCGAGACGATTCGCCGCGTGCGTGAAGCTTGCCCCGAGACCAAAATCGAAGTGCTCATCCCCGACTTCAAGGGCCAATGGGAGCATCTCGACACCGTGCTGGAAGCCAAACCGGATATTCTTAACCACAACCTCGAAACCGTGGAACGCTTGCAAAAGCCCGTCCGCGGCGTGGCCAATTATGAACGCAGCCTCGGCCTCCTGCGGCACGCCAAAGAAAAGGGCTTCGTCACAAAAAGCGGCATGATGCTCGGCCTCGGCGAAGAGCAGGAAGAGGTGGAAGCTTCGCTCGAACGCCTTGCCAACGATGGCCTCGACATTCTCACCCTCGGCCAGTACCTGCGCCCTTCGCAAAACCATTTGGAAATCAAACGCTGGGTCACGCCGGAGGAGTTCGACGAATGGAAAGAGTACGCGCTGGATTTAGGTATCACGGTAGTCGAATCTGGCCCACTGGTGCGCAGCTCCTACCACGCGGATGAACAAGGCGACCGCCTCGTTCCTTAGGGCTTAGAACACGACTCTACTGATCACTTTCCTGATCGCGTTTGATCAGGTTCGTGCGCGCTTTTTCCAAGACTTCCCGTTCTTCCGGGCTCAGGCTGCTGATCCCGTCACGCGAAATCTTATCCAAGATCTGATCCATAGACTGCGTCGCCCGGCGCTCACGCATGACGCGGAT
>CAWUJC010000130.1:0-6753 GCA_963922355.1 uncultured bacterium
ATTGGCGGCTAACCCCTTTGCCTTGATTTAACCGAACCGACCGAACCCATGCAGTTGCTTTTCCTGCTCTTTATCCCGCTCGCGGCGATCTTGATGATCATGCTGCGCTCTCCGGCCAAGGCGACAGCCCTTTGGTTTGCGGCGGTTAACTTTGTCTACAGCATCGTCCTGATGGGCAGCTACGATTCCACTGTGGCGGGTTACCAAATGGTGATCAATGAACCCTGGATCAACCTGCCGGGCCTGCCGCTCATCCATTTCCATCTTGGGCTCGACGGCATTAACGCTCCGTTGGTCTTCCTCACCACCACGGTCACGCTGGCGGCCATTGCCCTGACGCCCGCCAGCATCAAGCGGGCCTCCGAGTACTTCGTCTACGTTATGCTGATGAGCCTCGGGGCCATCGGTGCCTTCCTCTCGCTGGACCTCTTCTTCCTCTACATTTTTCATGAGTTTGCGCTCATCCCGACCTTCCTGCTGATCGGTATCTGGGGGTCGCAGAATCGCCAGTTTGCCGCCATGCAGCTGACGCTTTACTTGACCCTGGGTAGCTTGGTCCTGCTCGGTGGGATCTTGGCGCTGGTCCTGTGGTCGGGCGCCAATAGCTTCGATCTGGTTTCCATCCAAAAGCAACTCGCCGCCGCGCCTTTAGACGCCGGTTACCAGTCCGTCATTTGGCCGCTGCTCCTGATTGGCTTCGGCATTTTGATTTCGCTCTTCCCGTTCCATTCTTGGGCGCCGAGCGGTTACGCCTGCGCGCCGCCCGCCGCTGCCATGATGCACGCCGGTGTGCTCAAGAAGTTCGGCATTTACGGTTTGATCCGAGTTGCGATGCCCTTCCTGGGAGAGGGGGCTGAAGCTTGGATGCCAGTGCTCTGGGTGCTCATTCTTGGCAATATCCTCTGGGTTGGCTACACCACCGTAGCGCAGAAAGAACTGCCGCTCATGCTTGGTTTCTCCTCGGTCATGCACATGGGCTATATGTTCCTGGGCATTGCTAGCTTCGATGTCATCGGCTTGACCGGGGTGGTGATGCTCATGGTGGCGCACGGTATCAGCGCGGCTTTGCTCTTCGCCATTGCCGGTGAGATCCAGCAACGCACGGGCGAAAACCGAATGGATGAGCTGGGCGGCTTGGCCAAACGGATGCCGTTTCTCGCCACTGCCTTTGTCCTCGGCTCGCTGGCCTCCGTCGGGATGCCCGGTCTGGCCAACTTCGCCGGGGAAATCATGATCTTCTTCGGGGCCTTCAATAAGATCAATTTCGCGGAGTTTGCTGCCACGGGGCAAGTCCCGGCCCTCTTGATCGTCTGCATCCTCGCCATCTGGGGGATCGTCATTTCTGCCATCTACTCCCTGCGTGCGATTAGCAACATCTTCTTTGGTGATTTACCCGAGCGCTTTGCCGAGGTCCGCGACTTGGAAACCTTCCAAGAACGGGCGCCTTACATCTTGCTCATGGCCGTACTGCTGATTTTGGGCTTCATCCCCAGCATCATCACCAGTAATGCTCACCACAGCCTGACCTTTTTGATGGGAGGAGGAAACTAAGATGGCCGTTCTCATGGACGCTCCCGAAATTTGGCTGACGGTTCTCGCCGCGGCCTTACTGGTTGGCGAAGCCTTTACCGGCAGCGATTCGCGCTCGATCGGCCGTTTCGCCTGCATTGGCACCTTTGTCATTTTCATTGTCACCTTGCTTAGCGAGGTGCCTCCGGGCGGCGCGACCTACTGGGCCGGCACCTACGTGTGGGACGAGACGGCGAAGTTCTTCAAGCTCTTCTTCCTCTTCACCTCCATGGCGGTGACCTGGATGAGCTTGGCCTACGAGAAGGAAATCCCGGAGAACCGGGCCGAGTTCTACTCCCTTCCGCTCCTCATCACCGCGGGCATGTGCCTGCTGGCTTCGGCCAACGACTTCATGGTGCTCTTTGTCGCCCTGGAGTTGGTCACCATTACCTTCTACGTCTTGGTTGCCTTCCAGCGCCACAACAGCGCCGCACTCGAAGCCGGCGTCAAATACCTCATCCTGGGTGGTCTTTCCTCAGCCTTCCTGGTCATGGGCATTGCGTACGTTTACGGCATCGCTGGCTCGACTAATTTTACGGAAATCAAAGCGGCTCTGGCCTCCGGTAATCTCCTGACTATGCCGGTCATCATACCGCTGGTATTCGGCCTGTTGATGGTTCTGGTTGGCCTTGGCTTCAAGGTGGCGGGCGTGCCTTTCCATATCTGGGCGCCGGATGTCTACCAAGGTGCGCCGACACCGATTACCGCGTTCCTGTCCGTTGGGTCCAAAGCGGCTGGCTTTGTCATCCTGGTCCGCGTTTTAGTGGATGGTTTCGGCTTGGTGCCAGCGATCTACCCGTATTGGGGCTTCCTGCTCACCATCATGGCCGCCGCCTCCTTGATTCTGGGGAATCTGGCCGCCATCCCGCAGCGCAACCTCAAGCGTATGCTGGCCTATTCCAGCATCGGTCATTCCGGCTTCATCCTTATTGGCATCATTGCCCTGGCCGGCCCGAACGGCGAGACCCCTTCCGGCTCGGCGCACGACATGGCCGAACTGGCCATCGGTATCTACCTGATCACGTACCTCATTGCCAGCATGCTTTCCTTTGTCATCATCACCGTAGTGACGAAGAAGGAGTCGCCCGATGCGATCCACAACTACGCTGGTCTCTGGCAGCGCTCGCCGCTGCTGGCGGGCGGGTTGGCCGTGGCATTGGTCTCGCTGGCTGGCATCCCGCCGACGGTGGGTTTCATCGGTAAGCTATCGATCTTTGCCGCCGCTTGGGAAAGCCAGCTCTACTCTCTCTTCTGGATTGGCGTCGGCGCAGCAGTGGCGGGTTTCTACTACTACCTCGGCGTGGTCAAAACCATGTTCTGGTCCAAGCCCCTCGATGCCACGCCCATTCCGGTCGAGCCCTCCATTCGCTTCCTCATCGTCCTGCTGATCGTGGCGACGTTTGTCCTTGGCCTCTTCGGTTATGGCCTGGAAGTGATGGTTTCCGGCTTGGCCCCCCAGTAAATCGGTCAGCGATTGATTTGGCCTACTCGCCTTGACCTGCTTGTCAGGTGAATTATCCTTGTCGAAATGGACACTGCCACCGAAAACAAGCCCCGCTACAAGGTTGGAAACGAGAAGCTTTGCAAAGCCACCGATGCTGCGGCGAAGCGCCTGACCGAGCTTCTGACCGCCAAAGAAAAGGCGGAAGGCGCCTTGCGTGTGGCGGTGATCGGCGGAGGCTGTTCCGGCTTGCAGTACCAGATGGACTTGGTCGATGGCCCCAAGGATCGTGACATCCTGGTCGAGACCAACGGCGTCCGCGTGTTGATGGACCCGAAAAGTGCGCTCTTCGTCAGCGGATCGCTCATCGACTACAGCTACGACCTGATGAAGGGCGGCTTTAAAGTCACCAACCCCAACGCCACGGCGCACTGCTCCTGTGGTGAGAGCTTTAGCATTTAAGGTCGTTTACCCGGCAGACCAGCGATAGGGTCGGGAATCATGGAACGCGCTGCTCGCCCCGCTTGGTCTCGTATTTTTTCCTGGGCTTGGCGCGATGGCCTCGGCTGGGACGAGTCCTACGAGGCGGTGCGTTGGTGCTTTCTCCGTGCCATGGGGCTGAGCTACTTGTTCGCCTTCTTCTCGCTCGCCTGGCAGGTAGGCGTGCTTTTTTCCAGCCGCGGACTCTCGCCTTCTGCCCGGTATCTAGAAGCCGTGGCGGGCCAAATTCCGGTCGCTCCGATCCGCTGGCAGGAAGTGCCGACCCTCTTCTGGATCAACTCATCCGACGGCTTTCTCAGCGCTTGCGCCTGGCTGGGCGTGATCCTAAGCCTGTTGGTCGTCCTCAACATCGGCAGCCGGATCTTTCTCCCGCTGCTCTGGATTATTTACTTATCCTTCGTCAGCGTGGGCGTGCCGTTTCTCCAGTATCAGTGGGATGCGCTCATCCTGGAAACCGGCTTCTTGGCCATCCTCTTTGCTCTGACCAAGCAGCCGTCGCTTCTCTTTCTCTGGTTGCTGCGTTGGCTTTGTTTCCGACTCATGTTCTTGAATGGAGTGGTCAAGATCATGGCGGTGGACCGCGATTATCTTGATGGCACCACCTCGACATGGTGGGAAGGCACGGCGCTCAGCTACCACTACTTCACTCAGCCCTTACCGTCCTGGCCGGCCTGGTTCTTCCATCATCTGCCCGGGGGATGGCACGCCGCGAGCACCTATGGCGTCCTTGCGGTGGAGCTCGTTCTACCGTTCGCCATCTTTCTAGGGCGTTGGCCACGCCTGGTCGCCGCGGTTATCTTTGCGGGGTTGCACGCGACGATCTGGCTGGCGGGGAGTCAGGCCTTCTACAACCTCTTGGGTATCGCCCTCGTCCTTCCGTTGTTGGATGACCGATGGCTGACGAGCTTCAGTCGCTGGCTGGGGCTGAACTGGCTGGCCCGGCGCGACACGGCCATCTGGGCGTGCGCGGCGACGTTGGCTGCTTACTGGTGGCGTGGCTTGGACCTCCGCTGGAGTGGTGGGTGGTCGCAATCGGTGGAAGCACGGCAAGCATCGATTGCGGGGCAATCCATCGCGTTTACCCTTCTCCTTGCTCTGAGCACCTTGGTCACGGCCCAGCGACAGGGCTGGTACGCCCCGCCCGATTGGCTCCAGGTCATGCTGCGCGATGCCCGGCCCTTTTACTTGGCCAGTACTTACGGCGCTTTCTCCAACATGACGCGGGCTCGACCGGAAATTATCCTGGAAGGCAGCAATGACGGCATCACCTGGCAGGAATATGGGCTGCACTACAAGCCGGGTGAACTGGACCGCGCTCCCGGCTGGGCGGCTCCCTATCAGCCGCGAGTCGATTGGCAGCTCTGGTTTGCCGCCCTAGGTGCGCCGTCGCCTTGGTTGCCGGTGCTTTGGCAGGGGATGCTGCAGGGCAAGTCGGAGATGCTGTCAGTTTTTCGGCACAACCCGTTTCCCGAGCAGCCGCCCAAGTACCTTCGGGCGGTCCGCTACGCGTATGAGTTCACCGACTGGGACGAGGGGTGGGAAAGCGGCCACTGGTGGCGGCGTGTCCAAGATCGATCCACGCCGCCCATCACCCTCGATGCCAACGGCAACCCGGTCGTTGCGCCGCTCTAGAAGACACCATGCCGGTCATTCCTTCCGCCTATCGCTCGCCTTGGTTTTTGGCCAATGGCCATTTGCAAACGCTGCTACAAATGGGACGCACCCTGCGTTCCGCCCCGGTTCCCGAACACCGGGAGGTGCCGTTGCCGGACGGTGATTTTGTCGACGTGGAAATCGCGAAACCGCGGGTGCCGTCTCGTCGTCTGGCAGTCGTCACCCATGGACTGGAAGGCTCCTCCCGCTCGATCCAGGCGAGGGCGGTGGCAGCGCACTTGTGCCGCGAGGGCTGGGAGGTCTGGAGTTGGAGTTTTCGCTCCTGTAGCGGGCGGCACAACCACTTGCCGGTCATCTATCACAGCGCTTGCACCGATGATCTGCACGAAGTCATTGAGGCGGCGCTGGCCAGCAAACAGCAAGAGATAAAGGAGGAACCCCAGCTTGCTTTGGTTGGCTACAGTTTGGGCGGGAACTTAACGCTACGCTATTTGGGCGAGCAGGGGAGTGAATTGGACGGACGGATTCTTGGTGCCGCCGTGCATTCGGTGCCGGTTGATCTAAACGCCGCAGTGGATTGGATCGATCTACCCGACCCCATGCTCTCCGGCTACCGGGAGTCTTTTTTGCGCAGCTTGCGGGCACGCGTCCGGTGGCGGCAGCCTTACTTGCCGGAGGGGTTGCCCTACAATCGGTTGGAAGATTTCCGCACCTTCCTGGAATTTGATGACGCTATTACCGCGCCGCTCCACGGTTTCTCGGATGCACGCACCTATTACCGGCTGGCCAGCTCCAAGTCTGTCTTGGTGGAGATTCGTGTGCCGACCTTGCTGGTCACGGCGGCAGATGATCCGCTTCTTCCGCCGCCCTGTTATCCGTGGACGGAGGCCGAAGCCAGCTCGAACTTGATCTTCGAGATGCCGGAGCACGGCGGGCACTGCGCGTACTTCCCGCTCTTTCCTTGGCAGCCGTTTTGGATCGAAAAACGCACGGCAGAATTCCTGGCGGAGTTGGTTAACGCAGAGCAGAGGCATTGATCGCGTCGCCCGCTTCCACCGTCTGGCGGGTGCCGTCCGGAAGTCGTAAGAGGAGAGCACCGCGTTCGTCAATGTCTTCCGCCACCCCGCTCACCTCCACGGGCGAATCCGGATCTTCCGCGTTAGCGCGAATCTCCACTTCCGTGCCGAGCGTGACGCAGCGCGTCTTCCACAGCTCGCGCACGGCACGAAAGGGCATGGCGTAGTATTTCTCGAAATGAAGCAGAATGGCGGTCAGTAACTCGGCCCGGCGAAAGGGGCGGTAGGTGGCAACTTGAAGGCTGGTGGCTTTGCTTTGGAGTTCAGCCGGGAAGCTTTCCAAGGGGCGATTCACGTTGAGCCCAAAACCAACCACCGCGAACTGGACGCCGCCCGGTTCGACTTGTGCTTCGGTCAAAATACCCCCGAGCTTGCGGCCTTGGATTTGGAGATCATTCGGCCATTTGATGTCGACCTGCAGGCCGTCTCCCGCCACTTGGTCGATGGCTTCGGCCAGTGCGACGGCCGCTAGCAAGGTGAGCCGGGTGATGTGGGCGGGTGGGCCATTGGGGCGCAGCAACAGCGAACACCAGAGGCCGGAGCCTGGTGGGC
>CAWUJC010000131.1:0-6712 GCA_963922355.1 uncultured bacterium
GGCAGCCGAGTTCCAGCGCTTTCTTGTTCATCAGTTGGATGAAGCGGTTGTAGTTGTTCCCGCCAGCGTGGCGGGCGAGAGCGCGGGCGGCGTCGTTGTCCGAGCCGAGGAGCACGGCTGGCATCATGTCTTTGACCTGCACGACTTCGCCAGGGATGAGTGGAACGTTGCTGGGTTCAGCGCGGTCGGACTTGATGACTTTGATCTCGCCGCGAGGGCCGCCGAGTTGCTCGTACGCCACCAAGATGGTCATGAGCTTAACCGTGCTGGCGGGCGGGTGGCGGTCTTTGGGATTGCGCGACAGAAGCACTTCACCGGTCTTGGCGTCGGTGAGGAGAAAGGACTTGGCCTTCACCTTGGCTTTGACCTGAGCCACGGAGGGCACCGGGGTCGCATTAGCGAGGCGCTCTTGCTTGAGGGCACGCTTCTTAGAGGAGAAGGAATCTGCCGCTTGGAGCGGGGAAAGGGAAGCCGAGACCAGGAGCGTGGCCGCGGTGAGGGCCACCGCGCAGACGCTTGCTGGCACTATCCGGAAAGGTCGTGGCAACATCCGCCAAAGAGTAGCAAATCTAGGGGCTAGGTCACCCACAAAATGAGAGGTTTTTCCCCTCTAGCGTAGCTCGGCGGTGACGGATTTGACCCAAATTTTGCCGTTGCCGACGGGGGCGATGATACGAAAGGTTCTCTCGTCCAAATCTCGGCCCCGAGCATCGGTGTCGCTCAGTTTATCGAAGGTAAAGGAGACTTTGACCCAGTCTCCACCAGGGGGAAGCTCACCGGCGCGGTAGTACCACATGCTGACGTCACTGATCTCGATCAGGATGTCATTGGGTGGACGTTGCGGAGGATTAAACAGGTACGAGCCTCGCGGGCTAAATTTATCCACTCCAGGCTGTGGGGCCACGTCCAAGTCTTCTGACGCTTTGGCGATCACCTCGACGTAGAGAGTCTTGGACGGTTCGAGATCAAACTTCTGGTAAAACTCGGTCGGGCGCCGCGTGCTCAGCGACATCTCCAGGACGGGCGTGAGTTCTCCACCCTCTTTCAGCTCCGTGTGGGTAACGCTGCCCTCAGTCTTCCACTTCTTCTTCCCGTCCGTGAAGTCGGGGTTCTTCAGCAGATTTTCGGCTTGGACGAACAGGGTACTGCTTGCCAGAGCGACAAGCAGAAAAGCCCAGACGTGGAACGAAGGGCAACGCATGCCCTCAGAATTACTTCGCCGGCGGGTACTTGTCGAGCAAACTCGTCAACACCGCAGCTCCGGCCGGGGCTTTGATCTTACCGGTCAGGATGTTTTTCACGCCCACCGGTTCACCGTAGTACTTGAAGGTCTGCTCTTTTTCGTAGGAGATGACGCCACCCTCTACGCTCATGCCGCCAAAGACGCCATCTGTGTAGGAGTAAGTGTAGACACTGTGGTTGGGCTGAAAGTCGTTGCCGATGGAGACGCCGGTCGGGCCCGCCGCGCCAGAGATGTCACCCTCGAACTTGACGTTGTCGTTGGTCATGAACTGCTTGATCGCTTTGTTGTCCATGAAGAGGTAGACGGTCTTGGTCGCCTTGCCGCCGGCCGAGAGGCCGAAGCTGGCGCCGGATGTGCTGATACCGACCGGGCCGGACCAACCGTTGCCGACACGGGCCACGATAACGCCGCTGCCGCTTTTGCCGGTAAAGATCAGGCCGCCTTCGGTGGTGTCCATGATGGCAACGGCCTTGGCTTTGGCGATCACCGGTCCCGGGATCGGTGTTTCGGAGCTTTGGAAGCCGCTCCAAATCTTAGCGCTTTGGTCGAGTACCTTCTGGAGGCCGGCGGAAGCGCTGAGCCCCGTGGCCAGGGTAAGGGTCAGAGCGAGAAAGGTGGATGTTAGGGATTTGCGAATCATCCTAGAGAGATTGCCTCGTCTAGCCTCCGGCACAAGGGAAAATCTTGCCTGGGGGCAAGAAGAAGAGCGTTTTCGCTCGGCTAAGATTTGAGCTTTTCGAGCGCCTCTCGGATCGCCTCATTCTTCGGGAGTTCCTTGTCATCCGGGTCCTGTTCCAAGAGTTGTTCCCAGAGCTCTCGGGCTTCTTTCTTTCGGCCAAGCGCCGCTTGGACGTGCGCCAGGTGATCAATCACGACCGGATCATTCTTCGTGGCGAGCGCGGCTGTCTTTAATAAGGGGAGGGCCTTTTCCGGTTCCCCCATCTTAAAGTAAATCCAGCCGAGGGTATCGAGGTAGGCACCATTCTTGGGCTCTCTCTTGACGGTGGCTTCGCTCAGGAGGAGGGCCTCGGGCAAGTTGCGGCTGCGTTCCGCCCACTGGTAGGCCAGGGCGTTTTGGAGGAGGTGGCTGTTTGGGTAGGCCTTGAGGCCCATCTGCAGCGCCTGTTCAGAGTCGTTCATCCGCCCCATCAACTCCAGGGTGACGCCCTTCTCCAGAAAGAAGCCAACCGGCAAGCGGTAGCCTTCCTGGCCGGTAACGAGGGCCTCAAACTGCGACAGGTAATTGAGCGCCGCCTCGTACTTTTGTTGGAGGCGGGCCAGCATGGCTTCGCGGATGGCGACTTCGGCCGAGGTGGGATAGAGCCGCCGCGCTTTCGCCAGAGTGCGGGCCGCGGCCTCGAGCTTGTCTTCCCGCACTTGAAGCATGGCCAGCCCAATGTGGGCGCCGGGGTCGCCGGGGTCCAAGACGACAGCTTGCTCGTAATTAAACTCAGCTTTGTCCGGATCCCCGGCTTGGTCGTAGAGATCGCCGAGCGAGCGGTAGAGCTCAGGATGGGTGGGCGTTTTTTTGACGGCCATTTCCAGGAGCTGGATGCCTTCCTTATAGCGCTTTTGTTTGAGCAAGAGGTCCCCACAAACCAGGGCCAGTTGGATGTTCTCGGGAAAGCGTTTGGCGGCGCGGATCAACGTGTCCGTGGCTTTTTTGGGGTTTTTTAGTTCGGCATAAAGGGCGGCCAATTGGCGGTAGGCGTTCCGATTTTTGGGCGCGATTTCGATGACTTTGAGCAGGACATCGACGGCTTTTTGGGGTTGCTCCAGCTGGAGGTGAAGCCGAACGAGGAGTTGCCAGACGTTCTCGTCGTAGGGGGCCAGATCCCAGGCTTGGCGGGCTGATTTGAGCGCTTCTTTGTAGTCTTGGTTCTGGACTTGGTAGGCGGCCAAGCGCCGGTAAAGTTTGACGTCGACGTCGCCGACTTCAATGGCTTTCTGGGCGTAGTCGACCGCGCTCTGATGCTGCCCGAGCAGGGCCGCGCTTTCGGCTAAGAGGCTGTAGAGGAGTTCCGTTTTCTCGCCTTTTTCCAAGGCGTGTTCGTAGAAGGGCTGCACACTGGCAACGATCTGAACCTCATCTTTGATGCCCGCTCGGGTTAAGCCGAGGCGATAGAGACCGCCCAGGTTATGGAAGAAGCTCCCGTCGCCTTGGTCCCGCTTGAGCGCCTCCTGCATGAGGTCATCGATGGCATCGGGCCGTTCTTCGCGCCCAAAAATTTCCACCAGCGAGCGAAAAGCACTCAGGTTGGTGGGGTCGTCGGCAATGACTTCCCGGGCCAGATCTTCGGCCTCGTCGTGCTTGCCCATGAGATAGTAGGCGCGGGAGGCAGCGGATTTCAGATCGCCAGAATCCGGATTGGTGCGGAGAGCTTTCTCCAAGTGCTCCAGGGCGTCCTGGTGTTGGCGGAGGCGAAAGTAGTAGTAGGTAATCTGGAGGTGCGCTTTGACGAACTTGGGGTCCAACTCCACGATCTCCAAGAAAGTGGGCAGCGCCGCTGCCGGATCGCGGTCCTGGTTTTCAATTCGCAAGGCCTGGGCGTAGAGGGCCAGAGCTTTGGCGCGGTCGCGGGCGCGGGCGCTGATCTGGGCGGGGATGACCCGGTTAGGATCAGGGCGCGGGGGACCGGCCTTCACCTCCTTTTCATCGATCGGAGGCGAGGGAGTCGGGGATGATGGCACCGGCACAAGATGGGAGCCCCCCGGATGAGGAACTCCAGAACTGCTCGGGGCGGGCACGACGGTTTCGCCCACCAAGTGCGCAGGAGCCAGAAAAAGGACCAGCCAGCACCCAGGTACCGGCAGGGATAGACGTAAACCGCGGCGACGAGGTTTCAACACTCGTCCAAGCTACGGATTTAGGACTTGTAGCGCAAACGCTTCTTGTGGCGGTTGGCCTTCATGCGCTTGCGGCGCTTGTGCTTGGAAATCTTGGCCTTCCGCTTTTTCTTGAGGGAACCCATAGGGATATGTCTCTCGGTTCGGGGTTAATGTCGTCGTAGGTCAGCCTAGTAAACGACTTTGTTCAGGGGGTATTCGATGATTCCTTCGGCTCCGAGATCACGGAGCACCGGGATAATTTCGCGTACGACTTTTTCGTCGATGACGGTTTCGACCGCCACCCAGTCACTTTGCGAAAGCTGGGAAATCGTGGGGTTGCGCAGAGCGGGGAGTTGGCCCAGGAGCTGATCGAGCTTCTTCTTGGGCACGTTCATTTTGACGCCCACCTTGTCGCGCGCGTTGAGGGCGCTGGAAAGGAGCAGGCCCAGATCGTTGATCTTTTTGCGGTTCTTCGCGTCTTGGAAGATCTTCTTGTTGGCGATGAGCTGAGGGTAGCTCTCCATCAGCGTTTCCACGATGCGCAGGTTGTTGGCGCGGAGGGAGGACCCGGTTTCGGTCAGGTCGACGATCGCGTCGACCAATTCAGGCACTTTCACTTCGGTAGCGCCCCAAGAAAATTCCACCTCGGCCTTGATCTTGTGCTTGCGCAACATCCGGCGGACCATGTTGACCGCTTCAGTCGCGATGCGTTTGCCTTGCAGGTCCTTGATCGACTTAATGGAGCTTCTTTCTGGCACGGCCAGGACCCAACGGGCGGGCAGGCTGGTCGCGCGGCTGTAGGGCAGGTCGCAGATCACTTCCACCGGTTTGTTGACCTCGGCGACCCAGTCTTTGCCCGTAATGCCGACGTCCAGGAAGCCTTCCGAAACGTAGCGGCTCATCTCCTGCGGACGGACGAGGCGACAATCAAAGTCCTCGTCATCCATGTAGGGCTTATAACTACGCGAGCTGATGCCCACTTCAAAACCAGCCTTGCCGAGCAGGCTGATCGTGGGTTTTTCCAGGCTGCCTTTCGGCAGACCAAAGCGGAGGGGCTTGCGTAGTTTCATCGGGAGATAGAGAGCCGAGCAGAGTGCGGAAAAGCGCCCGCTTTGTAAAGCGTCTTGTTTCCCTCCTGCGACGCCTTTTTCTTCGCGGTGAGTCTGGGATTGGAAAAAAGGCGCCGTTGGGGTAGGCTTTCCTTCATGGATGGGAAGAAAAAAGCCGGGATTCTCCTGCTGGTGCTGGGCTTGACCCTCACTTGGGCGAAGAGTTCCTCCACCGCGCCCTGCCGCGGCGGCGCTTGTCCGCCCGAGGCGATTTTGGCTGCGACGGCGCCCTTGGCCGTTCCTTTGTCTGAGCTCAGGGATCAGGAGCTTTAACCTCGTCGCGTGGCTATGTCGTTTTTCGGTCTGAGCTCGAGCCCACTGCCGCGCTGTTTCGCACTTTCTTTCCTTGGCCTGCTTGCCTGGGCCGGGGCGCTCTCGGCCCAAACGATCAAGCTGGTCGAGCTAGAGGACAAGCTCAGTTCGGCTGAACGAGAAGAACTCATCGCGCACGTGAAGAAGGCGTGGCAGTTCTACGACCAGCACTTTGATATGCCGCAAGAGGTCACGCTCAAGATACGCCTCTTCTCCAACTGGCGTGACTATCTGGCCTATCGGGAGAGTGTCGTGGGCCCGGGGTTTCAGGCCGCAGGCTATTATACCCGCCACAATGAAGAAAGCGTCACGTCCAAGATGTGGAAAAACGGAAAGCGGCAAGACTATCTAGAAATTTTGATCCATGAAGCCATGCACCACTTGATGTTTCTCGGCTTTCCCCAGTGCCCGATTTGGATCAATGAAGGGTTCGCCGAATTTTATTCCAACACCAAGATGTCTCGCTCGGGGAAGATTTCCTTTCCGTTTGATCGCCGCTGGTTCCGAGATGTCTTTACGTGGAAGACGCACGGCCAAGTGCCGTCGATTGAAAGTTTTCTCCGCACCTCGCACCGCGAATTCACCCAATTCAGCGCACGCACGTATGGAACGCGAAGCTACGGGATGGCCTACACCTTGACTTATTATTTGATGAGTTCCTCGGAGAATCGGGAAATTTTGAGCGAGTCTCTCGAAAAAGCCGCGAAGTACCGCGACGTCTCAGTCGAGGATGCTCTCGACGACAACTATCCGGGGGGGCTCTCCCGCTTGGAGCACGATTGGCATCGCTTTATCAAACGACCGAAGAGCGTGCGCGATTTTTAAGCGGTGCGGGCGAAATTTTTTTTGCCCATTGTGAATAACTTGAGCTGACGCCTCGGCAGTAGGCTGTGAACAAGGTTGGGGTAACTTTTCCAATAACCTGCGAACGGAGGGGAAGCGAGGGTTCGGCGTGCAAAACCCTCTTTCTGTCCTCGTCGGAAGCTTGTTATCTTATGGACATGATTGCCCCCGCCGCCGCTAAATCCGACGCCGCCGCTTCCGCTGGCCGGCAAGCCTCCGCCACGGAGATTCTGAACCAGCCGCTCTATTCGGCGGAGGCGGAGAAAGCGGTGCTGGGCTCGATGATGGTGCGGCCCGAGGTGGTGGTCGACGAAGTGGTGGAAACACTCAACGTGAAGAGCTTCTTCGTCCCCGCGCACCAGTTGATCTTCAAGGC
>CAWUJC010000132.1:0-6693 GCA_963922355.1 uncultured bacterium
ATCAGAGGTTGAGCAACAAACCCGAGACCATCTAGAGCATAGAAGCTCATGACCATTTCAAGAGCGCTGGAAGGAAAACCATCCAGCGAAGTATCCATCCTGAATTTGTAGTTCTTGGCTTTGACCAAACGCACAGTCTTCGCTTTCCATGTATCTTTGTCCATGGATGGATCTGGACCGAACTTTACCGTTTCTCCCCACGTCGAGTAGACCGAACTCAGAAACAATGCCAAGAGGCATGGAAGGATTCTTAAACGCATAGCATTTTACAAACAGAAACAGACGACACCCCCAGTCGTCACCAGGGGTATCGTCCACTCACTCATCAATTCAAATCGTTTCTTACCTATTTGTCCGGCGGCGCTTCATGAAGAGAAGCGTGAAGCCACCAAGAATGAGGGCACTGCTGGTCGGCTCCGGCACCGTCGCCAAAGTGAAGGAAATGTTGTCCACATCGATATCGAAATTACGGGACCCGGCGCCCGCATCACCGCGGCGAACAAAATAACCCCACACAATCTCCGAACCGGTATCGCTGAAGTCTAGGGTTGCACTACTACCGTCAAGCGTAACGAAGTCGGCAACCGTGACATCATCAAATTGAACGTCTACGTAAGAACTCGGAGAGACGACTTGATTTACATTGAAGTGCGTCCAGAAGGTGTTGCCGCCTTGTAGGGCACCAACGCTAATCGCAACATTCCCAGATGTTCTAAAATCTCCGTCGAAGTCGAAGGAAAGCAACTCACCCGAAACGGATGGGTTGTAGCTCCAATCGTCCCTTTTAACGAACTGAGCCACAAATCCAACTCCAGAGAGCGCCGTGAAACTGAGATCTAAGTTAAGCGCATCCCCAGGATTTCCCGTTGTGATGTTGCTGAGAGTTGCCGAATAACCTGAAGTGCTAACTGTTCTGCTAGCCCCAAGGCTCCAGTTGGCCGTGGAGGGAGCCGTGTCTGGGCCAAAGACAACGACCTGAGCGTAAGAGGTGGCAGACAGCCCAACAAAGAGGAGGGCTGCCCCGAGTGAACGTAGATGAGTAATATGGGTCATGGCGGAAGTTTTACCTTTTGCGCCCAAAACATCCAATATTCTAATAACGAGGAGTGGTACCCTTTTAACCCCTCAAAATCCCTCGACACGACGGTTAATTCTCTTACAGGGGGTCTTTGGTGCTTTCACGCCAAGCTTGCAAGACTTCTTGAAGGCTTGTGCGTTGAGCCTGATAGACAGACTTCTCGGCTAAATTTTGAAAGCCATACGGGTCTTCTGAGAGATCATAAAACTCAACCTTAGGTGGTTGGCGGAAGAGCTTGTAGACCCGGTCCACGGGCACGCCTGCTGATGGTGAGGCATCATCGGAAGGCCAAATGGGACTGCTGTCGATAGCGGCTCTGGGGCGAGCTTGACCGCTCAGACGGTTGAGGATCAGCAACTTATCGTTCTGGCGAACGGCCCGCATCGGAAAGACGGCATCCCTCTGATGCGCGTGGTAACTCGCAAACAGGGGACGATTGGGATCAACTTCTTCTCGCCCCTCTAGGAGAGGCCGTAACGAAAGGCCCGGCAGATTCGCGGGGGGCTGAATCCCCGTATAATCAGCGATAGTGGGAAAAATATCTACGGTTGAGACCGGCTGCTTGTCCAATCCTTTGGTTGGCTTCATGCCTGGGGCTCGAACGATGAATGGAATCCGCAGCCCCCGGTCGTAGCAAGAGCCCTTGGCTCGAACAAAAGGTGCGCCATGATCACCGATCAGGATCACGAGCGTATTCTCAGCTTTGCCTTGGCGTTGGAGCGCGTCCAATAACAAGCCAATTCCAGCATCAAGCCGATGGATACAGTTATAGTAGCCTGCTGATTTCTCCTTGAGTATGGGACTCTCAAAACCCAGGAAGGGTAAAGGCTCTACCTCATCCGGCGAAAGTGGCTTCTCCGGCAATCTAAGTGTCTGATTGTAGAGCGGTACATGGGGATCGACATAGCTCATCATAAGGAAAAACGGCCCCGCATTCCCAGCGATAAAGCCTTCGGCCATTGTGGCCATCGACCGCACGTCACGATTCTTACTCAACAATTCACGATTCGGCTTCGGTTGATTGGGGCCATCCTCAGGGACGAAATAGAAGTCCCACGGAACCTGCTTTTTGGGGGCGATGTGAAATTTGCCAATAATGCCCGTTCGATATCCGGCCCGATGGAGCTCTGAGGCAATCGTCGGATATTCCTTATTCATCGAAAACCCATGATGGGCCAAGCCAACGAGCCCATTCTGGTGGGGATACAAACCCGTGTGAATACTGCCTCGCGATGGGCTGCAGCTCGCTGCCGTCACCCAAGCCACTTCAAATCGAACGCCCTCCTTCGCGAGGCGATCAATGTTCGGCGTCACGGCTTGTGAATCACCATAGCAACCTAGTTCGATGCCCAGATCGTCGGCAACGATGAGCAGAACGTTGTAAGGTTCAGGCGCTACTTCACCCAAGGATCGCTCAGCTTGAATGCAGACGACCACCAAACAAAAGACGCTAAGAATACATCTGTGCATTAGTTTCACTCACTCCCTTCCTCATCCGTGCGAAACGGCATCAACGGAAGGCCCGCTTGATTGTAGACATTCACGTCTGGGTTTGACGCCCAGGCATAACGAACTGCCAGTGGTTTTTTGATATCAGGATGCCAGACGATGATCTCATCTCCTTCGATCTTGGCCTGCGCCCATTTCCACGAGTTGTTTTCGGCTTGGATGGCGAAACCTTGGGGTGGACGGCCATCATCCGTTTTGAGCCCGCCTTCAGTATGCTGAAATTGCAGGCGAGCTTTTCCCTCTTGGACCGTAGAGCTTATGAAACGGGGGCTCAGATATGGCACCTCTGCCTTTTGATACACATGACCAAGCACTGCCTTGCCTAGCCGGTTTCCCACCGCCTGCTTATTCGCATAGTGGATTTCATCGGCTTCACCTACATCAATGGCACTGATAGCAAATACGAGAGGAAGACTTAAGGCCGAAGCTTGAGCTTCCCGAATGTAGGCCCAATTCACTTTTTGCGTAGAATCTATCGGATCCTCTGGTGGTGTGCTGTGGTTGGCGAGTTCAACATAGAAAAATGGGAAGTCTTCTCCCCATTTTTTCCGCCAAGACTCGATCAACATGGGAAAGAGGGTGCGATATAGGCTTGGGCCTCCCCACTTGCCCTCGCGATCATTCGCTTCCCCTTGGCACCAGACGACCCCGCGAATGGGTAATTTTGTCAAAGGCTCAATCATGCCGTTGTATAGCCGGGCCGGACCTTTCTGCGACTTTGCACCATAGATCCAGGTCCCCCTTGCTTTCTTTCGTTTCTCGGGCGGCTGCGCGAAGTAAGTCTTGTAGTCCTTCTCCACATGAGCGGCCTTGGGGTTGGCCTCCATGGCATCCAATGGAATCCAGGCCTGAATCGGGGTACCACCCCAAGTGCTGTCGATCAATCCAACGGGCCGATTGAGCTCTTCGTAGAGATAGCGGCCAAAGTAGTATCCAGCAGCTGAAAAGTTGGCAACGGTCTCTGGCGAACAGCGTACCCACTTTCCTTTGAGAGTGCTTTGAGGCCGAGCCGCTGGGCGTTGTGCCACTTGGAACAAGCGAATTTCAGGATAGTTGGCTGCTGCGATTTCTTCTTTTGCGTCTTTAGACTTTGCGACCGTCCAACGCATGTTGGATTGCCCAGAGCAAAGCCAAACCTCTCCGGCTAGAACATCCTTCAACTCGACGGGCTCTCCCCCTCCCCCAGTGAGCTCAATAGAAAAGCGACGACCTAGTGGTTGCTCTTTGAGGCTAAGCTCCCAAGCTCCGCGAGAGCTCGCTTTGACTTCCTGTGAATCCAACAGTTTCTCACCTTCATCAAGCAACTTTGCTTGAACAGATTCCCCTGCCTTTGCTTTGCCCCAAAGCTTAATTGGCACCCCAGCTTGAACAACCATGTGATCGCCCAAGATATCTGGCAGACGAATCGCGGCGTTCATCTCACTCCAGAAGAGTGCCGAGGCCAAACAGACAGCGTATAACCTCATCATCACTGAGCAGCAAAACGCGGAGTCAGATCTTCCAACGAATTCAAGATTGTGCACTCAGGTTCGCCCGCTTCACGCATTCTTGTCTGTAGGCGCTCTTTGAGGTGATAGCGGATCTCACCATAGGCGGCGTCGTTGATGAGATTGTTCTGTTCGTGTGGGTCGTTCTCGAGATCGAAGAGAAAATCCTCCATGTAGGTGTCGCTATGCATCTCACTCCATCCATCTTTATCTGGTGCTTTGACGGCATACTTCCATTGGCGCGTACGAATACCGCGACCAAGGATAGATGGACTGATCTGAAAAAACACCTCATCCCTCCACTCGTCCTGATTCTCATGCACGGCTTGCTGCAAGGGGCAGCCCTGCATTGTTTCGGGAATGGGAATGTTCGCTGCGGTGAGCAGAGTTGGCGGCAAATCAATCAAGCTGGCTAGATGTTCTTGGACCTGCCCACCACTAAATCCCGGACCATGCAACACCATTGGCACGCGAATGGAGGCATCATGGCAACTGTCCTTCGCCCCAGAATTATGCTTCCCAAAATGACAGGCGTGGTCACTGGTAAAAACCGTCAACGTATCGTCGGCTATTCCCTGCTCTTTTAGTTTTTGCTGAATCCGTCCCAAGTTCTGATCCAAGCTGTGGCAACAGGCCAGGTATGCTGGGTAATCATCTTTCCAGTTTGGAACCAACCAATTCGGCTGCCCCTGATAGTCTGCCAGATCGGGTGGAATTTCTGCATCGCTAAATTTCTCTGCCAGACCATGGGGAGCATCGTGCGACATGCGGTTGTTTTGCCAGTGCGGCTCGATGTAAGAAAGAAAAAGGATGAACGGCTTATCCGCTGGGCGCTCGTCCAAAAACTCCAAGGCCCAATCCGTCATCACGTCGACCCGGTATTTTCCGTCGGGGAAAGCGCGGGGATTTCCTTCACCGTCGTAGAGATAACCACCATAGCCCTGCGTCGTAGATTCTAGATGATTGGAAGCAAGCCAAAACTCATCCCAACCACCTCGACGTTCTGGAGGCACGGGTGTCGTAAAGCAATCATAGGCCTCTCGTTGCCCTGGACGCTTCGAAGAATCCGCGTAACGCTCTCGCGTCGCCGCCAAGTGCCACTTGCCAATGTACCCTGTGGCATAGCCCGCTTGTTTAAAGTGATGAGCGATCGTGGTCTCATCCGTAGGCAAGGCGATATCTAGCATGAAGACGCCTACCTCTGTTGCATACCGCCCCGTCTGAAGGCAGGCACGTGCCGGCGTGCAAAGCGGCTGGGGGGTAAATGCGTATTCAAAACGCACCCCCTCTCGCGCGATCTCGTCAAGTATTGGAGTGGTAGGCAACTTCTGTCCGTAACAACTGCAGCTATCCCACCGCTGTTGATCTGTCAAAAAAACAACGATGTTGGGACGCCTTTCCATGGTAACCAGCTTATGGATAGCATAGCAGCACCCCACCGGCCCTTGCCTAACCTCGTATTGCCCGATCTTGATACTATTTTAACTCCCGGCAGGCTGCTACTTGCTTTCGCTAGGAATGTCCAAAATAGTAAGGCATGTTCCTTCAGTATCACCACCTCCAGAATAATCAGGGACAATCATTTTATGCTAGCCGCTTCTCCAATCGAGACTTCAACTTTCACTACCACTTCCATCCCGAAATAGAGATTCAATGCATTACCAATGGACATCTCACAGAAGTCGTTGGGAACGATATCATCCAGGTAAAAAAGGGTGATGTCATTGTTATCGGCGCCAACACACCCCATTTCTTGCATAACGAACCCGGCGACAGCCAAGGTGACGATTGGGCCAGGATATCGCTGGTTCTTTTCCGCGAGGACGTCTTCGGCGGCACGTTTCAACAGGCTCCAGAGTTCTCGTCTGCTAGAACTTTTCTCCAGAACATAGCGGGGAACAGTTTGAAGATAAAAGGCACAACCAAAAACCGGGTACTCAAAGACGCGGAAGCACTCTGCGACACCACTGGCCTGAAACGCGCGATGCACCTCGTTAGCCTCTTGGTTTCGCTTACCGAGGCCCCAGCCAAGGATTTAGAGCAACTTAGTGACATCAACGCACTCCCGCCCATGCACCAACAGGAAGTGGAGAGGCTGAAACGTTTCTCAGAATACGTCCAAGAAAACCTGAGTGACGAAATCAGGTTGGAGGCCGCAGCTAAAATTGCCGGTATGGCACCCGCCTCCTTCAGCCGTTTTTTCCACAAAAAAACAGGCCAGACCTTTCAAAATTATTTAATTACCCAGAGGCTAAACGAGGCGCGAGTTCTTCTTTTCCAATCGCAGGACAACATCATTGAAATCAGTCACAAATGCGGTTTTAACAACCTATCCAACTTCAATCGCCACTTCAAGTCACGCTTCGGGATCACTCCCCAGCAGATGCGGGAAAAATACCAACCAAAAGGAAAATTCTAATGGCTGCTTCAAGCCGCTCTACACTCTTTGACCGACATCTTTACAGACTAAGTTGAGGCCCCATCTTTGGCTTTCGTTTCGTTTACTTTTCCTCGGCGTTCTTCGAGTTCGGCACGAATCGCAAACATCTTTTCTTTGGTGTAGGGGTAAAAATAAGCCAAAATCAATGAAGCCGCGTAGCCAACAATGGGGAACCCGAC
>CAWUJC010000133.1:0-6691 GCA_963922355.1 uncultured bacterium
ATCAAAATAAAATTATGATTTCAAAAAGGCTTAAAATAAATAGTTTAGTAGTGTTACTAATTGTTGCGGTTGGTGGATGTAAGGCGACCGTCAAGGATTCTACACATACTAATTTAGAAAAAGGAAATGATAAGACGCTCAGTGTTCTGTATAAAATGCTTGATCTTGAAGAGCGGAAACATCGTTCTTTTGAAGAAAAAGCTCGCCACATATTAGAAGAATATTTCGTAGAAAAAAATAATGCTAATTCTGTCGTAGCAATAGTAGGAAATTTATATATCTATGATAGCGGGAAGTATGTTTACGTGCTTGACAAAGCGATCGCTCAATCTGATCGTTACCGTATCGTAAAGAATGGCATCCCGCTAATGGTAACAAAAAAAGAAATATTTGAAGAAAAAATCAATAAAATATATGAAATCAAAAAAGACAAAATTAAAAATGTAAAAGAAGCAAAAATAGGTTTCCTAATGTCAAAAATAGACTTTGATAAAGTCTATTACGGTAATAGTGTAGATAGATTTGTAACCATCAAGAATATGGGAGTTAAAAAATTATCTCTTAAGAAAGTCGAAGTTGGTTGTGGATGTATTAAAGTGTTGGGTTACGATTCAGAGATCGAGCCTTTATCAGGTGGTGAAATTTCATTAAAGGCGATGCCTGTAATTGCATTAGGGCGACAAAAAAGCTCTTTGGTGGTGATAACAAATGATAGACTTTTTCCAGTTGTTCGAATCGATACTATTGTTGAGGTAGATAAAGATATTTTAATAAGTCCAAAGGTTTTAACTTTTAAGGAAAAAGATGTCGAAGAAAACAATAGAAAAGAACTTTTCATTAAAATGTTTAACAATAATGAGGTGAAATCAATTACTGCTAATGATTCAGCCTTAAAGTTGAAAATTGATCCTCAGGAAGAAGGAGAATATAGAATATACTGCGCATACCGCGGAGGGCGTACTATTGATGATTTAAGTATAACTATAGAAACGACAAGTACAAATGAAGGAGAAATTAAAATTCCTGTCTACGCCAAAGAAAAAATTGGTTTTAATGCCCCAAGTGATATTTGGCTAGAAAAAAAAGATGATATATTAGCAGCTAGTTTTTTAGTTGAGTATGATAGTAACGAAGTAGAGCTGCTTGCGGACGCAATACTGTCGTCGGATAAATTAGAGTTATCTTTAGATAAAGAGCGAATTGATGAGCAGGGAAGACGAAAGGCGTATTGGTCTATAGTCTACGATCTCAAAGACAATCTGTTAAAGCAGCAAAAATTTCAATTGATTAGCGAAAATGTCAATTGGAAATACAGAACAAAAACAGGTGAAAAAGAAAAAATTATAAATATAAAAGGAGTTATTCATGAATAGGATATTGAATTGTTATATTGATAATCATTCAAAAGTGATTGGTATAACGTGTACTGCGTTCTTATGGATGATGCTAGTTATTGTGGCGCCTTTGGGGGTATCTTCTGCGATGGCTTCCGGTTCGGGAGATTGTGAAAAAGAGCAGACTGAAGAATGTCTAACAGGATCTTGTGCTACCAAAGGAGATTGTCTCTCCGGTGGTGGCAGTGGTTCGCTTAAAGTAACGGATGGGGGAAGTGCGCAGCACTGCACGCTTACGGATTCTGAGACAAGTTGTGCCTCAAAAGGGAATGTTGGTTGTAGTATTTCAGGCACAGGTTATACGCAAGCAGATTGCCAAGGCGATCCTTTACAGGGTACAAGAACTGCTACCGTAAGTGTCAAAGACTGTTAACTGTGTGAACGTGAGCTG
The DNA here is from genome assembly GCA_963922355.1 of uncultured bacterium. GTDB lineage: Bacteria > Verrucomicrobiota > Verrucomicrobiia > Methylacidiphilales > UBA1321 > CAWUJC01. Next base: position 1,786 of record CAWUJC010000133.1, read on the forward strand.
TAGGCGTCAATTAGTCATAAAACTATTGGCGTCTACAGGATATATTACTTCATGAAGAATATACACCATCTATCAAAGGTTATCATAATCTTTGTATTAGCGAGTTCAAACATGCTCTTAGCGGAGCAGAGTGATTTGAATTTGATTAAAGATCTGTTGGTCGGAAGATTAAATGGATTAAAGGATTCATTTTCGAATATTGAATATGTATATAATGCAAATACAGTTTATTCTCAGGAGGCGAAGGAATACAATGATGGAGTAAAAAAATCCAAGAATGCAATTAAGGTATATATGGGAGGAATTCCTGAGAATAGTAAAATTTCAGTAATTGAAGGGTCGGATGGAATATTGCTAAGAAGTTTGTATGTGGATCGTGATAACAAAAAATCAAAAATAACTTATCTGTATGACGGATCTGTTACTTTGCGGAAAAATCATAATAAAAAAAGTGGCTCTTTATATTCAGAAAATGTAATTCCTCGCCCCACCATTTCTACATTAAGCGGTCTGAAGATTTTTGGAGGAGATAGAGGTTATTTGTCAAATTTATTGCAAAATTCTGATTACAATGTGAGTTTTGGCGAAATTAACCTTCAGAAGTTGTCTGCTCTGGAAGTGTTAACTTTAACTATCCAAAACAAAGAGAAGAACTTGTTGGTGGAGTGTGACTTTGATGTAAAATTGGGATTTTTGCCTTTAGGTTATAGGCGCTATGATTTACGCGGCAACTTGGTCGAGTCTTCTGAAATCAAATGGGATAAAGACCTAAGGGATGGTAAGAGGCCGTTGCTAGCATTTAAGTTAGTTTCTCATCTTAGCCCGACAGGGGAGGCTGCTAAGATGGAAGAGATTTTTACGATAGAAAAATTAAGCTACACTTTGCCAGAGAATTATATCGAGACTAAAGAATTTGCTGATAGAGATGGATTTGAGATTTACGATCAAGTGACGGGTCTTACATATCGATACGAGTAGTGTATAATCATAGTTTAATTAATTTTGTTCGTAGCAGATGGTATCTCATCAAATCGCCGTAGTCCGAAGTTGTCCAGATCGCTGAGGGCTTCTTTGTGGGTGATGACGCGGGCGTAGCGGTCGCGTAAGGTGGCGAGGGAGGCGTCGTGTAGCTTGGGTGTCACGGTCGCGCAGGTGTCTTCGACCACCGTGACCATGTAGCCCAGATCGCAGGCGTCGCGCACCGTGGTTTCGACGCATTCGTTGGTGTAGACGCCAGCGACGAAAAGTGCGCTGATCCCCAGGTTCTTTAAGACAAAGTGTAGATTGCTCGAAGAGAAAACGCCGCTGGCGGTTTTATTGATAATGATCTCGTCTTCCTCCGGGCCGATCTGCGGCAGGAACTCCGCTTCCTTCGAGCCCGGCGGCGCGAGGATTCCCAGGCGCTTGTGACCCTGACTGCGATCGCGGCCATCTTTGGTCAGCGCTTGGATGCGAGTGTGGATCACTTCCAAGCCATGTTGGCGGAAGGAGCCTTGCAGACGCTTGAGGTTGGGGATCACCGTTTTCTGCAGGCGATCAAAGTAGTACTCCTGCGCTTCGATCGGGACTCCAGAAGTCGTCGCGTCTTTAAAAATGCCGTGGCCGCGGGCGGCATCAAGATACTGGAGGTCGATGCAAAGCAGCGCGGTAGAACCGGTGATAAGGTGTTGGAAGTGCTCGGGCGCGTCCACCACACGGTCGTGGTAAACCTCCTTGAGGGGGTCGATGTTCAGGTGCCGACCATTGCGTAGTTTTTTCGTAGCTTTGCGGGCTGAGGGGCGGCTGTGACCGTTACTTTTGTTGGAGGAGGGGCGCGTACTCATAAAAGGTTATTCCGGGGCTTCGGTGCAGAGGCGCACCAGCGCGTTCAGAGCAAGATTAACGCCAGCCTCGATGTCGTGCCAGGCAGTCCACTCGGCAGGCGAGTGGCTTTGCCCGCCTTTGCTTGGCACGAAGATCATGCCCACCGGCGACATCGTCGCGACGACTTGAGCGTCGTGTGCGGCACCACTCGGTAGGCGCACTGATTTCAGGTCCAGGCGCTCGCTTTCTTCGGCAATGGTGTTCACCACATGGGGATCACATGGCACGGGTTCGATGCGGCTGACTTCTTCGAACTCAAAGAGTAGCCCACGGCGGCGTGCGATAGCAGAAAGCGCCTTGCGGAAGGCATCGCGCAGCTCGTCGAGGATGTCGGCCGAGGTGTCGCGCACGTCGAGGGAGAACTCCACTTGGCCGGGGATGGTGTTGGCCGAGCCAGGGGTGAGGGTGACCTTCCCAATGGTGGCGCGGCTTTCCTCCCTGCCGTTTTCTTCCACGATCCGCTCGATGGAATTGGCGAATTCAGCCAGACCCTGAAACGCATCGGAGCGCATGTCCATCGGCGTGGTGCCGGCGTGGTTGGGTTTGCCTTTCAGGACCGCGGTCCAGCGGAAGAGGCCGGTAATGTTTTCGACGATGCCAACTTGCAGGCCGGTAGTGTCAAGAACGGGGCCTTGCTCGATGTGGAGTTCCAGGTAGCACTTCACCGTGTCGGGATCGCGGCGGGCTTCCAAGGCGCGCATCGGGTCAAAGCCATGGCGCTCCATCGCATCAGCTAGACGGACGCCGTCGAGGTCCACCGAGCTGAGCACGGTTTCTGGCGTTGTCAGCCCGGCAAAGGACTGGCTGCCGAACATCCCGCCAAAGCGGCCTTCTTCGTCGGTAAAGGAAATCAGCTCAATGGGGTAATGCAGCTCACGTCCCCATTCGATGAGGCAGCGCATGCACTCCAGCCCGGCCAGGACGCCCAGGCTGCCGTCGAGGTGGCCGCCGCAAGGCACGGTGTCCATGTGCGAGCCAATGAGGACGGCGGGCCGGTCGTTCTCCGGCGGCCAGTGGCCGATGATGTTGGCGGCGCCGTCGACCCGATAGGGGATGCCGGCGTCCTTCATCTTCTGGATCAGCCAGTCTCGCGCGACCATGTCCTCGTCGGTAAAGGCCATGCGGTAGATTCCAGGGTCATCTCCGCGGCGGCCGATCTTGGAGAGTTCGCGGATGTCGTTCTGCAGGCGCTCGAAATTGATCTGCAGCGGAACCTTGGGCGCACAGGCGGTCATCGGTTCTTCTAGTTATGCACAGGAGGTGGGCGTCTGTCGATGGAGGAGGCGAGGGGCCTTTTTAGGTTGCGCCTGCTCCGGCGGTCCTTACCCTAGTGGTTTCGGATCTCTCACCCCCGTTAATCCCTAACCTCCCCGTCGTCCTGTTTTTTTCCGCTCCAGCCCGGTTGCTGCTGGCTATGCTCCTCTTCCTGGCGGGCGGGATAGGGGTGAAGGCTGAAGACTGGCCGCAAGACATCTTCGTTAGTTTTGAGAACGAGCCGGTGGTCAAGTCGGATCAGGGCTTTATTCAACTCAAGTGGAAGCCGAAGAAGGAGACTGATCAGCCCATCACCTATCATCTTCAGTCGAGCCGAGCCGCGATCTATAATAGTCCCTTCGGTGAGGCGCGTAATCTCTATCAGGGGCCGGACCGTTCTTCTTTTGTTTCCGGTTTGCCGGAGGGCAAGACGTGGTTCCGTGTTTGCGCTCACGTAGAAGGTCAGCCCCTAGGCACCTGGTCGGACCCCGTCCTTGTCGAGGTGGAATATATCGAAACCTACAAAGTCGTCGCCGGCTTGGCGGCAGGGACGGCGATGCTCATCTTCACGGTCCTCTTTGTCACAATCTCTCATCTGCGCAGCAAAAACCAGAAGGTGACTTAAGCTCATGTCAGACGCTCCCACTCACCAACTCTCCGTGACCACGGGCATCATGCTCTTAGTGCTCTTTGGTGCGCTATGGATTGCGCTGGGCGTGTATTGGGGGCGCAAAGCCAAGAATCTAGAGGGCTATATGCTCGCCGGTCGCAACGTGGGCCTTGCCCTGGGTTCGGCCACCGCGATGGCGACGTGGGTGACGTCGAACACCATTATGTTGGCCCCGATGTTTGCCATCATGTATGGCGTGTGGGGCTTGGTCGCCTATGCCACGGCCAGCTTTGGGCTCTTTCTTTTTGCTCCGATGGCCTTCCGTATTCGGCAGTTGATGCCCAAGGCTTACACCAGTGGCGATTTTATTCGCCTCCGCTACGGTCGTGTTGCCTGGGTCCTGTTTCTGCTTATTTCCGTGATCTATTCCATGGCCTGGCTCATCAGCATGGGGATGGCTGGCGGCTACGTGCTGGAGGCGCTTTCCGGATTGGATTATCGAGTGGGGATGTCGGCGATTCTGTTGGTCTGTGTGTTGTATACACTCTACGGCGGTTTGTATGCCGTCATTGGCACGGATTTTATTCAGAGCGTCATCATTCTTGTTGGGGTTGTCTTGGTGGGGTGTTTCGTCTTCACCAAGGTTGATATGTCCCAGCTCTACACCTCTCTGGAGACAAACCAGCCCATGCTGATTGCCGTTTTTATGCCGGTGGCGCTCTTGACGCTCTTCAATAATATGTTCTTTGGCTTCGGCGAAGTCTTTCACAACAACGTCTGGTGGAGTCGAGCCTTTGCCATGCGGGAAGGCGTCCCCTTTAAAGCCTACCTTCTCGCGGGACTCTTCTGGTTGCCGATACCGATTGCCGCTGGCTTCATTGGCCTTTGTGCGTTGCCTCTCGGCATCAATGTCACCCAGGTCGATTTGGTCGGGCCTTTGGTCGTGAGTCAGATTCTGGGGTGGGGCGGTTCGATTCTGTTCTTCGTGGTCGTCTTCTGTTCCTTGGCCAGCAGCATCGATAGCCTCTTAGCCGCAACGGCTGACCTGGTGGCCGAAGATGTGGTGCGCAAGTGGGCGCTTCCCGAGGTGAGTGATGCAAAACTTCGTCAGCTCTCCGCCTATATCATTCTGGGGCTGGGTGTTCTGACGTGGGGATTGTGCATGCTGGAAATGGACAA
>CAWUJC010000134.1:0-6656 GCA_963922355.1 uncultured bacterium
CCCTTTCCGAATAGTGTTTATCGGCGGAGTGAAGGAAGTCCGACTAAGAAAGCCAAGTGGTTCTTAGAATGGGGAAAGATCGCGAACGAGAACGAAGAACAGATGGCCGATACGATGCGGACGGAGTGGGCCTGTGACGTACTTCGTAAAGAGCATGATAAGCCCTTCTTCCTTGGTGTTGGTCTCTATACGCCTCACTTTCCCAATTATGCGCCCGCTAAGTACTTTGATCTGTATGATCCTAAAAAGATTAAACTACCGGCCTATAAAGCAGATGATTTAGATGATCTGCCCGAAAAGGTTCGCCGCGCGAAAACGGCCCGAGGGCGGATTCACCAGCACCTCGAGGAGATTGGTGCGGTGCAGGAGGCAATTCACGGTTACTTGGCATGCGTGTCGTATGCCGATGCCATGTTGGGGCGCGTGCTTGATGCGCTCCAATCAGGTCCCCATGCCAATAACACGATTATCGTTTTTTGGAGTGACCACGGTTACCACCATGGACAAAAAATGGACTGGGGAAAACACACCCTTTGGGAGCGCACGTCCAATGTTCCCTTCATTTGGGCGGGCCCAGGTATTGCTCAAGATAAGACCGTCGATGCTAGCGTCAGCTTGATTGATATGTTTCCCACCCTAGTGGCGCTCTGCCATCTGCAGGACAAACAAAAACTGGATGGAGTGTCGCTTGCTTCGGTCTTGAAAGACCCGGCTACGGCCAAAGATCGCGATGTCTTGCTTCCCGGTTTAAAGCCCAAGGAATACGCGATCATGAACCAAGACTGGCGTTACATCCATTATGCCGATGGTTCGGAGGAACTCTACGATGTGCGGAAAGATCCAAACGAGTGGGACAACCTCGTCAGCAAGGAAGAGCTGAACGGCATCAAAGAGAAATTAAGATCGAGTGCGCCGACCACGTTTGCACCTCCGGTGAAGAAGAAGGACTACAAGCTGGTGGTCGACGGAGACAGCTTCCATTGGAAGAAGAAGTAACCTAACTCCATGCAACGCGGGCCGCGTGGGAGTTTTCGGACAGCCTCTAATTCTCTTCCCAGTTCTTTCCCGTGCTCGCCAAGGCATCGAGATGCTTCATGTGACCATCCTCTCGGGCCACAATGATGTCGGGGGTCCACAGCCGGCGGGGAGGGGCATTGCGCCAAGGCGGCCGGTTAAGGCCTTCGTAACGATCGAAGCTGACGGGTTCTTTGACTTGCTCGGAACAACGTCGACGAGCAGCTGCTGGATTGATTGTTGGGTCGACTCTTAGAATCCAGGAATACTCATGCACACCTTGATCGGTGACGCGGTGAATGGATTTCGGGGAGATGCCAGGTTGCCCCGCCCATGCCATGTAAGGCGAACGAGCAAGCAGGAATTGCCAGCGATTCTCGTGGAGCCGAACACTGTAGGCATCCGGGGTATGGAGCATAAGCGCTTGGTTAGAAAGCTGGATGGCGTCCCAGCCAAGGAAAGGCATTTCATCCGGCCCCGGTTGCCGATCGACTTCGCCACCGGCTAGGCCACTGCACCAGCGCAAAGGCAGCTCGGGTAGGTTGACATCCATGCGGACGGCTTGTTGCTCGCCCATGAAATGGAGCTGAACCTGAAGGTGGATTTCAGGGAGGCCTTGGTACATGGAGGCTGTCATCCGAACCATGGAAGTGCCGACTTGTCCGATGCCGTGGAGTTTACTCCGTAGCGGGCCAGACTCTTCCAAAGTCCACTCAAAGCCTGAGCTGTCGGCGAGAATTTTCCCTTCAAAGGCGGTTTGATGGAAGACCCAGGTGTCCTCCAGATCCTCTAAGCAGTGGAAGGTCAGCCCATTCTCGCCGAGCAGGTTCGTGTCGTTCCACTTGAGGCTAGAAATGCCTCGGCTCCCGACAGCTGCCTGAAGGGAGCCAGATTGAAGGGAATCATGATCAGCTTTGGCGGGAGAGCCGCCAAGCCCCTCGGCCATGGGGCGAAGGGCGGCCCCGTTGAGTAACTCAGCCGGCTTTAATAAAAGAAGGCGACAAGATTTTACCGGGATCTTTAAGGGGATCAGCACGCGATGCATCATCTTTCCCATCAGAGCTTCCGCCTCGACCAGTTGAAACGGCACTTGGCGGCCTTCTTCGTCCACCAAAACTCGGTTGTTCCAATCATCAAAATCAATGAACGGCTCATGCTCGACGTAGCCTTCAAAAGGCTGATCGCCACCGTGCATGATCACCCATTGCTGTTGGTTAACGGCGGGCAGGCATTGGCGAGCATGGCGGCGAGAGATGGCAAGGAGCTGCTCTTCACCAACGATTCGTGCTCGTCCTTGCATGGCTTCGATGGAGGGCCAGGCGGAAGGGATGCTCGTCCCGGCTAAAACATCATGGAACTGAGTGAAGGCCAGGTCTCGCCAAGCGGTATCCAACGCCTCCGTGGTCTTTGCCTTTTCTTCTGGGTTGAGGGCAAAAGCCTGGTTGAGTTCTTCGGCTTGCTCAAGGAGGCGCTCCCCGCGGTGTTGCTGCTGCTTAATCTGGTGCATGACGCTGTAGCAACCAGGGAAAGTGCGCTGGAGTTCCCCGGAAAATTCAGGCAGGACGTGACGCTTTTCTTCCGCGATATCAAAAAACTCCTCCAACGTGCCAAAGCGGATTTCTAAATCAGGAAAGCTATGGCGGTGTTGCAGTAACCATTCTATACAAGCTTTGGAAGGGCCACCGCCATGGTTGCCCAAGCCGAAGAAACAAAGCGTATGGCCGAAGGCGGGATCCGCAGCTTCAACGGCCATCTTGATCTGACCGTAGAGCTCATCGGCCCGCGTGACGTAGGCACCGGCGATCCGAAAACCAATCACCGAGTTCCCTTGGCAACCTTTCCAAATAAACGTCTGAGCGGGAAGGGGAACACGCTCTGGGCTAGGGCGATGAAAGACGTAACCGCGGCAGTTGTGCTGCTGCAAAAGGTCCGGGAGTGTGGCCGTATGGCCGAAGCTATCGACGTTGTAGCCGATCGTAGACGCGTGGCCAAAGCGAGAGTTGAAGTAGGCCTGCCCAAGCTCGAACTGTTTATGCCAGCCCGCCTCGGTCGGGAGATTGCAATCCGGCTGGATGAATTGGCCGCCGGCAATAGACCAGCGTCCTGAGGCGATGTGGTTCTCGATTCGCGCGAATAGGGCGGGGTCCATCCGCTCGATCCACTCATAGCACCAGGCCTCGCCTCTCGTGTAAGTAAAGTCTTCGTACTCGTCGCACCGATCTGCTGCCGAGCGAAACGTCGAGATAACCTCATCGACTCCTGCTTGCCAGTTCCAGAGCCACACCGGGTCCAGGTGAGCGTTTGCAATCATGTGTACAACCATGATTAAACGTTACATCATAAAATGGTTAAATGTCACTCTTTTTCCCTAGGCTTAGAGAAACAGAACGTTTCTTCTTTTTGTTCGATTACTAGAGAAAAGGGGACATAATTACCTAGATGGCGGGCTAGGAAGGTTGACAGAAATGAAAATCAGGAGATAAAACGTTTATACAAGATTTAGGTAACCTAACATGGCGACAACTCAAGAATCCGAAGGCAAAGAAACAAGCTTCTCACAGGAGCGTTATAATAGGATGCCGTATCATCGGGTCGGGCAGAGTGGTCTCAAGCTTCCCGCCATCTCGCTCGGCATGTGGCATAACTTTGGTCCCAACGACAGCCTCATTACTCAACGTGACCTGTTGCGCTGTGCGTTTGATCATGGCATCACCCACTTTGATTTGGCGGACAACTACGGCGGCGGTGCGGCGGAGAGAAACGTCGGGAAGCTCTTGAAAGAGGACTTCGCCGATCACCGTGATGAGTTGGTCATTTCGACCAAAGCGGGTTATGGCATGTGGGAGGGGCCTTATGGCGATTGGGGATCGCGCAAGCATTTGATCTCTGGGCTGGACCAAAGCCTGTCGCGCCTGCAGCTCGACTACGTCGATATCTTTTACCACCATCGTCCCGATCCTGAGACGCCGATCGAAGAAACTGCCCAAGCGCTTGCCGATATCGTTCGCCAGGGAAAAGCGCTCTACATCGGAGTTTCAAATTACTATGGCGACGCTTCCCGGCAAATGATCGCGGCGCTTGAGGAGAGGCGAACACCATGTCTCATTAATCAATTGCCCTTCAATCTTTTGGATCGCAATGCAGACGAGTCCGGTGAGTTTGCCGCGCTAGAAGCCGAGGGCGTGGGCGTCATCGCTTTTTGCCCACTGGCGCAAGGGTTGCTTTCTGATCGCTATTTGAACGGAATTCCAGCTGACTCGCGCGCAGCTATTTCTGGAACGTTCTTGGAATCTGATCGCGTGACGGATGATCTGGTCGCGAAGCTCCAGCGCTTGAATGCGATCGCCCAGGAACGAGGCCAAAGCCTCGCCCAAATGGCCTTGTGTTGGGTTTTAGCTCATGCCCCAGTTGCCTCTGTCTTGATCGGCGCGAGTCGTCCCGAGCAGATCATCCAAAACGTAGGTTCAGTACATAAGAGCAAATTCAGTGCAGAAGATCTTTGTCAGATCGACGATACTTTGGGCTTCGCGGCCACGGCCTCATCTTAGATGAAGATAAGAGAGCGAAAAGTAAGGGGCGCCAGTGAGGCTTACTTCATCAGAGAGTCGACAAGTGTGACGAGGTCATTTTCTGGAGTGTGGCGAGGATTGTTCTCGTAGAATTCAAACGGGACGACTTGCTTGTCTTGATTGAGCATAGCTTGAGACCCTTCCAAGTTTCCTTGCCTCTTGTTGCGGTTATCGCATAAAAACTACCTTGTCTCGTGTGACGGCAAAACAGGTATTCTTAGCCAACACGATTGGTGAAGAAACCTAGCCTCGGTGACTTTCTTGATGAAGTGGCCGTGGCACAAGCCGTAGCAGGAGCAACTTTTTGGCTAGTCTTCACTAGCTCTAAGTTGCTGAGGGACAAAGCTTAGCGCCCGTAGCTCAATTGGATAGAGCGCTGGTTTCCGGAGGCGCTACTGGACCTGAGTCATAAGATTCCAGGAGGTGTCAGGAGATGCCAAGAGCTTCCACGGCAAAAACTTAACCTGTGCCAAGAGGTGTCAGGAGGTTCCATAAGATGCCAGGAGATCCGGTGCTCCCCGTAGCACCATCCGTAGCAGTTTGGTGGTTTGAGCTAAATATAAAGAATGTTGCGCAATGCGTAGTTAATTTAGTAGCTAGGTCCCTGGAAAAACCGATTCATTTAGAACTATTGTCTCATCCGTATGGATGTCCAAGATTGGGGAGCGAGTGTGCCTCCAATCTGTTTCCACAATAGACTTGAGTCCAGCCCAACATCCCAATAACCTCAGAATTCACTCTAAATGAACCAGAACTAAGGGCGATGCCCATGCACCAACAGAAATCAGAACAAGGCAGTTGTAAGAAAGGCTAAAGCCACACAGCACGTTGAGGTTCTGAGAATTAAATGATGAAGAAGATCACAGTATTTTTAATCTACGTAGTAATGTCCTACTCCCCACTAATTAATGCTAATGAGTCTAAAATGAATACCTCCACCAAGATCACATCGGCCACAACGATGCTAATCGTTAAAGACGTTAAAGCATCTGCTGAATTCTACCGTGATAAGCTAGGGTTTAAGATCGAGTTTGTCATTGAAGAAGGAACTCCCTTTGCTTCCGTATATCGAGATGGATACAAGGTCTACTTAGAAAGTTGTCCCAACTGCGGTAAAGACGATGAGAATTCTGAGAAAGTAGCGGTGAAGTGTGGTGTCTACTTTATGGTCGATGACGTCGATGCGTTGTACGAAGAATTCAAAAGCCGTGGTGTCGAGTTCAGGTGGGCGCCACAGGATCAAGTATACGGCAATCGTGATATGAAGCTCTTAGACAACAGTGGTTACCAGCTCTTGTTTGCGACAGATTTAGAAAAGGAGTAATCAGAACCAAGTCGTTCAGAACGTTCCTGGAGACTTTGGTTCCAGTTGGTCATCAGTAACGGAAAGCCCACTGAGCAGTGGCCTTCATCCTTCTCCCAGCCAAGCACCTTTGGTAATCAAAGCGCTGTTTCAGGCTGATTCGTGGGGCTCAAGCATGAGGACAGAAGTGTATTCCTTTGGTGGTACTGTTTTATTTGCATTTCATTGTTCTCCATGCATTTGATCAGAATGTAGAGAGTAGCGGACGCCTAGGCGTGGTCTTGGTGTTGGCTATCTTGCCTGGTTCTACCGTTTTCGATTTGTGTAATTAGGTTCCAAAATTCATCGAAATGAAGGCTGTTCAATAGATGCTTAGCTCCTTCTTGTTTGAGCCTGCTAAGCTTTGTTCCGTAGCCTACAAATTCAATTCCTAGCTTTCTGGTTGCTGCTAGGTCCCAATGACCATCGCCGACATAAATGCTATTTGAAAGGCTTCCGCTAGCTTTGTTGATCGATGCCTTAATAATATCAGATCGACTGTAGTAATCAGACGAAGTTGTTATTGTGATTCCATCAATGTGAATTCCTGCTGCGTTAAGTTTGACCATAATGCTCTCTCGCCAATCTCCTGTAGCGATAGCAATCGAAATCTGACGCTTCTGAATTTCCTCTATTAGTTGTTTCGCGCCTTCGGTTGCAGGAAATGCATGACGATTTTCCGATATGCAAATCCTAAGCCTGTTAACGTATCCCTTCCGTGTTTTTTCTTC
>CAWUJC010000135.1:0-6651 GCA_963922355.1 uncultured bacterium
GACGTTGAAGATGGGGCCGTTAACTTGGGGGAGAGGTTCTGCCCCGCGCCGATAGCCGGCATAAGAGAAATCCTGGATAAAGGCGTCCGTGTAGAAATTGGACGAGGTTGGTGGTGTCCAGGAATCAGGATAAAGGGAACTTTGCCAGGTCTGCGCCTGGCCGCTGGAAATACCACTAATCAGAAAACCAAGGAGAAGGCGGTAAGAGGAGAGTGGCGACCTCATGGCTTGAGGAAAAGAGACGCGAAGGGAGCGGCGCCTACATGGCGTCTTCGGAAAGGTAAAAGTTTGTGAGAGATCCCCACCTCCAGAGGAGGTGGGGACAGAGAGACTCCGAAAACCAGAGTCAATTATGACGAGCGACGGCGGCGAGCCAGGAGCATCGCAGCGCCCATTCCGAGCAGACCAAGGCTCGAGGGCTCGGGAACCACGAGGGCGTCCAGTTGGAAGCCGACGATACGGAAGTTGCCCGTGCCCGTTCCGCTATTGAAGATCGAAGCAAGGTCGAGGTCGGTGCTGCCACCTTGCACAAAGATGCCGAGCGAGGTCACATCAACCAAACCATTGGTGGTTCCGGAAAGGGAAAGGCTGGTGTCGCTTCGGTTCACGATGGTCCATTCTTCGGTGCCGCCAACGGCGGTGAACTGTACGCCGGTGAGCTGCCAGCCAAATCCAGGCGTGAGCGTGTTCGGGCCGATGCCGAGCTGGTAACCTTCGCCCACTTCGATGCCATTACCGGAACCCTGACGGATGCCCAGATGGCCTTGGGAGTCACGGTCGATGGTGCCGTCAACTGTCTTGGCTCCGAAGTTGATGCCAGGCGTGGTGTTGGTCACGGAGATGCCATCAATCGTGAAGGAGAAATTCGAGCTGAAAGCCCCCGGTAGGCTGATGGTGCCTGTTGCATCGTAGTCTTGGAACGCGCCACCAGGGACAGAGGGAACGCCGGCTCCATCAATGGTAACGACGGTGGTGTCAGACGAAACATTTTCGGTTCCGGTCGGCAGCGAATCCAGAAAGATTTGCCCGTAGGAACAGAGGGTGAGGAGGGGGATGAGGGTGAGGGTCGTAAGGAGTTGTTTCATGGGTTGTGATGTTTGTTTTTGGGGTCTCTCAGTTGAGGAAAAACTCCGGGAAAGAGCTTTTCGTGAACGTGTTGATTGTCGTCAACGCGATCAATGGAGTCAAAGAACTTTTTGCGTAAATAGGCAGTATAAAACGCGCAGAAATACCGATGGGATGGATTCTCTAGTCTGCAACGTTCGTACAAGTGGCTGATTCGCGCTTTGCCGAGGTGTCAGGCACGCGGCTATGGCGTTTGGCGTGCTGCAAAAGCGCGATGCCAACACCAATGAGGACCGAGGCACAAAAGGCAATGCCCAGGCGGCCCTCAATTGGGTTGGGAATCAGGATGGCGAGGCCCACGAAGCTGCCATAAACCAGCGAAAGAATTCCCATGAGCCGGGCTTGCTGGGCCGTGTTGTCATTCCCGACTTCGGCTTCGAAATCAACCGGTGTCTCCAATCGCCGGGCAAAATCGTCCAAGTTTGAGCGATATTCCTCTGTTGTGGTAGCAGGGGAGTAGAAGATTCGCGTGGCCAGAAAGAACAGCGTGCACAAAGGGACGGTGACGAGGTTGGTGAAGGTAAACTTGTTCGTGACGAGGTAACTGGCAAAGGCCTCGCCGAACGTACTCTTCAACCAAGCCTGAGCGCTTTCGGTGGGGGCGATGTCCCAAATCACGATGGTGGACAGCACCCCGATGAACACCGTGGCCAAGCCGGACCAAGCCGGTGTGCGCTTGACCAGTATGGACATAAAGAGCGCAACGGTGATGGGGGCGCCCATGTAGGCGTTCATGTAGAGGTAGGCGTCGAAGAGGGAGACCTCGCCTCGGGTGATCAAGAGAATCGCGAAGGTGAGCATGATTAGACCACAGAGCCCGGTGGCGATTTGGCCGACATAAAGTTGTTCCCGCTCGGAGGCCTGCGGGCGGATCACGGGCAGGTAGAAATTGCGAATGAGGAATCCCGCGTTGACGTTGAGGGCGGTATCCATCGACGACATCGTGGCGGCAAAGAGGCCGGCGATGGTTAGCCCCAGTAAACCTTGCGGCAAGACCTCGAGGCAAACGGCGATGTATGCCGCTTCGGACGGGGTGCCCAAGTTGGCGTAGGTTTCCATCAGATCCGGGACAAGGATGATCGCGGCCATCGGAGGAATGAACCAAGCGATCGGAAGGATGGCGTAGCCAATCAACGGGATGAGCACCGACTTGGTCGCATGGCCGTCGTCTTTGGCGGCAATGTATTTAGCCGCCCCAAAGAGGATGCTGTTCTTCTGGTAGATGCCCCAGATCAGAGCCGTGCCGAAGTAGAGCCAGTCATACTTCATCGATCCCAGCGGATGAAAGAAGGTACCGTGGCCATCCGGTAGTCCCTGAAGTAAGGGCGTGATGCCGCCAACGGCATAGAGGGTGAGCACGAGGACGACGATGGAGATGCTCGAGAGGAGAAGAGTCTGTACAAAGTCGCTCCCCGCCACCGCCCACTTCCCGCCGACCAAGGCGAGGGTCGTGATGGTCACGCTGCAAAAAATCACCACCGGGATTTGAGGGAAACCAACAGCCGTGGAAACCAGGATAGACAAACCCACCAGCCAGACAGCCCCGCCGATGAACGAGGTGCAGACTTGAAGCCAGGTGAAGATTTGCTCGCTGGTTTTCCCAAAGCGCAGGCGAACGGCGTCCATGGCTGTCACCAAACGCAGCCGACGAAAGCGTCCGGCAAAGTAGAAATAACTGACCAAGAAGCCGACGATATCGAGCACCGTAATGCTGAACACGATGACGCCAAAGCTGTACGCCATCCCCGCCGCGCCGGTGAAGGACCAGGCACTGAAATTGGAGATGAAAGAGCTGGTGCCCAGGAGCCACCAATTCATCTTCCGCCCTCCGGCAAAGTAATCAGTACCGCCTTCGTTTAGGCGTCGGAAAACCAAGCCTAAGCAGAGGGTGAACCCAAAGTAGAAGGCAATGATGATGTAATCGTAAACCGAGAGCATGGTCTTGGGGTGTCAGACCAGAAATGAGTGAGACAGGCCGGAGGAAACGAGCCATCCGGTGCGCTAAGTAGACCCAAGAAGTCATATCGACTCAAGGAATGTTATGCGCAAAAAGATAATGTTTTTGCGAAACACTAGGTGTGCCGATTCTCGGTAAGGACCAGAGCTTCTCTGAGCTAGCTTGATCGCTGGATCCGCTCGAGCAGGGCTTGGAGCTCCTGCACTTTTTCCGGATATTCCGCGGCTCGGTTGCGCCGTTGGCCGATGTCATCAGCCAAGTTATAGAGTTGGGGTTCGGAAGAGTTACCGCTTTCGATACTTTTATTGGCAAAGACGGCTGGCCCCTCGTAGGGCGGAATGAAAACCCAGTCGCCCTCGCGCATCACCGTGTTGGCCTCAATGCCTTCGGTCACCAGATGGTCGCGGCCCTTGGGATCCAAGCCGAGCAAGGCCTGGCTCATCTCCAAGCTATCGGCGCTTTCCGATGCCGGGATTTCAACCCCGGCGAGATGGGCGAAGCTTTGCAGCAAATCCGCCTGGCTGAGCAATGCGTTGGATTCTCCGGCTTGGGCCCGGCCCGGAGCACGGACAATCGTCGGGACGCGGGTGCCTCCATCAAACAGGCTGTACTTGCCTCCGCGTAAGGGCCCGGTGGGTTGGTGTTCGCCACATTTTTCCACGGCCTCATCTCGGTAGCCATCGTTGAGGACGGGGCCGTTGTCGCTCGAGAACACGACAATGGTCTCCTCGTCCAGACCTTCTGCTTGGAGGTGGGCAAGGACTTCGCCGACGCACCAATCGAGTTCAGCGATGACGTCCCCGCGTGGCCCGCGTCCGGTTGATCCAGCGAAGCGCGGACTCGGGACCCGTGGAACGTGCGGCTGATGCAACGCATAGTAGAGAAAGAAGGGGGAAGAGGCGGTCTTGTTCCGGGTGATGAAGTCCTTCACTTTCAGGAGGAATTCTTCGGCCATCGTCTCATCGTCCCATTGGGCGGCTTGGCCACCGCGGCAAAAGCCGATTCGCCCGATGCCGTTCACGATGGAATCCCAATGCTGGTGATCACTGTGTTTGAGGGTGAGTTCTTCGGGATTCGCCTGGCCGGTGCTGACTTCGGGAAAGGGATTCTCGCCGCCATAGACGACGTCGAGCGGGTCGTCCGGTTGCAGACCTCGAATGCGTGAGCCCTCCAGATAGACGCAGGGCACGCGATCATTCGTCGCTGCCATGATGAAGGATTCGTCAAAGCCGACATCAAGCGGGCAGGGGCGGATGTCGCCGTTCCAATCGAGGTTGCCATCACCAAGGCCGAGATGCCATTTACCGATCACGGCGGTCCGGTAGCCACCTTCTCGGAGGGTGTTCGGAAGGGTTCGTTGCTCGGGGGAGATGATCATGGGCGCCTCCCCGGAAAGAATCTGGGCTTTGGGATTGCGCCAAGGATAGGCACCCGTCAGTAAACTATAGCGCGAAGGCGTACACGTCGCCGCGGTCGCGTATCCTTGGGAGAAGCGGACCCCCTCTTGAGCCATGCGATCCAAATGAGGGGTGGGAATGCCGTTGGCGCCATAGCAGCCGAGGTCGCCAAACCCGAGGTCATCTGCATAAATGATGATGAAGTTAGGGCGCTTGTTCATGAGTCTTTATCTCACTTTCAAGGCTTGGGTGTAGACTGCCACCTCGTAGGGTTGGAGAGTGATCTGGGTTGAGCTTCCATGCTCTTTTGAGCTGAAGGGGATCATGTCTTCGTTCAAGGCAAGCGGCTGAGGCGATGAAGTATAGTTGGTGAGAAAGATAAAGCGCTGAGCCTGTTCCACTGAGTCGCGTACCGCAACCCCAACGCCTTCTAGAACGTCTAGTTCCAGAGGGCGTTCGAGGGAGTGTCGATCTCGTAACCAGCGAGCCAAGTCGCGATAGAAGGTATCGCAGAAATTGGCGGCCAGGATGAGCACTTCACCTTCGCCCCAGGCATGCAAAGAGGCAATCGCTCGGTCGGTCCAAGGGCCGGCTGCCGGCTTGGCTAAGGCCTCGGCCCCTTGCAAATGAAGGAGTCCGTAAGCGAGCGAGAAATGGTATTGGCCCGGCAACTCGCTAAGCTTTCCCTCTAGTTGCAACGGAAGTTGCTCATCGTCGCGCAGCATATCCCACTCTTCGACTTTGGCCCCCGCCGCTTGATGAAAGCCGTGGCCGGGGAGACCGCCGAGCAAGACGCGATTGGACGCGTCGACCACGCCGCTTAAGTGACTCAAGACGAGACAGCCGCCCGCGTGCACATAGTCGCGGAGTTGATGGGCGATTTCTTCTTTCCAGAGGTACTGCCCCGGAGCGAGGACGATTTTGCGACCCCGAATCTGCGCTGCGAAGTCGTGGGCCTCTGGCCAGAGGACATCGACGGGAATACCGGCTTGCCACCAACTGCGGTGATGTTGGAAGAGAAGTTGGTGATAGGCATCATGGGGTTCGGGGCCGGCTGCTGTTGGTTGCCGAACACCACAGCTCGCATTGAGCGCCCACTGGCTTTCCCAGTCATGCAGCAGGGCAACTTCGGCTCGAGGCGCCACCGAATCGACGGCAATCTTCATCTCTTTAAGCCAGTTTCCGGCTTGGGCGACTTCCTGGAAGACTCGGGTGTCGTCTCTACTGTCATGGTCGACAATCGCGCCGTGGAATTTTTCGTGTCCGCCGCGTCCTTTTCGGAATTGAAAATAATGCACGGTGTTTGCCCCGTGCGCGACGGCTTGGGCGACTTCGGCCAGGTGGACGCCAGCCGGTTTGAGCGGGTTCAAACGCCGCCAGTTGATGCAGGAGGGGCTGCACTCCATTTGCATCCAGGCGTCTCCGCGATTCATCCCGCGTATGAGGTCGTGGGTCAGAGAAGTGGCAGCTGCTTGCTTCCACATTTCGTCGTTCGCGTCGTAGCTCGGATAGGAATCATTGCTGACGATGTCGAGAACTTCGCTCCAGCGCCAGTAGTCCAATTCTGGGAAAAAGCCCATAAAGTTGGTGGTGCAGGGAATCTCTGGCGTGATCTTTTTGAGTGGTTCGATTTCGTTCTCGAGAAAGCTCACATGCAGATGATTTTGGAAACGACGCCAATCGAGTTGCAGGCCGTCGACGGAACCATCCCGAGGGTCGATTTGCTCCCAATCCGTTAGGGTATGATTCCAAAAACGCGACCACCACGCTTCGTTGAGAGCTTCCAAAGTGCCGTAGCGAGTCTGCAGCCACGTTCGGAATTCGTTCAGACAGTGGGCGCAAAAACACTCGCCTCGCAACTCGTTGCCCACGTGCCAAAGCGCGAGAGCAGGGTGCCCGGCATAGCGCTCTGCCAGACGAGTATTCAGCTCGCGCACTTTTTGACGATAGATCGGGGAGGATGGACAGTGGTTGTGACGTTCGCCGGAAGGTTGGCGTTGGCCATTGCGCTCCACTTGGCGGATTTCCGGATATTTCTCCGACATCCACATTGGTTTTCTCCCACTTGGCGTCGCCAGAATCGCCTTGATACGATGTTTCGCAAGTCGTTCCTTTTTGCTGTCGATCCAGCCAATTTCGTATTTAGCTTCTTCTGGTTCATAGAGCTTCCAC
>CAWUJC010000136.1:0-6650 GCA_963922355.1 uncultured bacterium
CATCATCTGAATGCCAGTGATCTCGAAGAGCTTCTCCCGCGACACGATCGGCCACGTCTGCTCGTAGGAGCTATCGTTCCGGCTATCGCGGTACATGATCGGCGGCGAAAGCAGCGGGTCGGCCTCCGAGACGTAGCCATAATCCACGCCCCAGGAGTTGGCGCTGATCGAGCGAATCGGCTTGCCTGCCTTGCCGGCTTTGCGCAGGCCTTCCTGGATGGCGGCAAAAAAGCCGATCACGTTCCAGCGCAGGCTGCCGGGGAAACGCGTCGCTCCGGTGGGGAAGCGAGCCATCTCCTCAATTTCCACTTTGCCCTCGGCTAAGGTGCCGAGGATGACGCGGCCGCTTTCGGCCCCCATATCAATCGCGATGTAGTGTTTTTCGTCCATGTGCTGGTCGGTTTAAAGGTTGCTCCAAAAACGAGTTAGCCCTTGGTGCGCAGGAGCCGGCTCTTGGCCAAGGTGATGTCTGCCGCCACCAGTTGCTTGGCGGTGGCATCGGTGATGAGGTGGACGCCGCAGGACCACCCTGCGACTAAATCTTTCGGGTCGCCCTCCAACTTGCCTTGATCAACACAGAGGTACGTGGTTTTCGCCGCGTCTAGAACGGCTTGCTGGACCTGCACGACTGGATCGAAGGTATTCCAGAAGCCCTCTTCGTTGATCGCTTCCGCGCCGAGGAACGCCGCGTCGAAGTCTGCGTCTTGGATCGTGGCCAAGGTGCGTTCGCCCAGCAAAATGGACTGGCGCTTGAGAAACGTACCGCCGGTCAGCTCGATGCTGACTTGCTCGACATCGCCCAAATGCTCCGCAATAGCCAAGTTGTTCGTCATGACGGTGAGGTCCTTGACCGGACGCTTGGCGATTTCCAGGGCCAGCGCATCGAGCGTGGTGCCGCCGTCGAGATAGATTGTCATCCCCGGCTTGAGCAACTGGCGCGCCCGCACCGCGATGGCCAGCTTGGCCGCCCGCGCGCGCGTCCGACGCTGATCGAAACTGTCAAAACCCTGCTCGTAATCAAGCAAAGCACCGCCGTAAGTGCGTTGGAGAATGTCATGCTTCTCCAGGTAGCTCAGATCGCGGCGAATGGTCGCCACCGAAACCCCCAGGCGCTCCCGCAACTCCTGAATCGGCAGATAGCGATGCTCCCGCAACATCGCGGCTAGGCGCTCCCGACGGGCATTGACGATTTCAAGCGGCACTCGCATCTTTTTCTACATTTGCGATTTTATATGATCGAAGTCAATCATAAAACTTTCCACCCTCTTGAGAAAAAATGGACATTGGATTTTCCCGGATTTCGCTCCAGAGTGAGGCTCCTTAAGCAGGATTTTTCTCATGCCCCCGAAAGACAAAACCACCAAAGCCAAGTCGGCAGCCAAGAAGAAAAGGCCCAAGACCAAGAAGAACAACGCCCCAAGCGAAGCTCTTGCCGCTCTGGCATTTAACACCCCCGGCACCCCACGCGAAGCCAAGGTCTCCCGCAAGACGGGCGAGACGAGCATCGACCTTAAGTTGCGCATTGACGGGACCGGCACGGCCAAAATCCGTACCGGTATTCCGTTTTTTGATCACATGCTGACGTTGCTCACCAAGCATGCGCTCTTCGACATGGACCTGACTGTGAAGGGTGACTTGGAAGTCGACTTTCACCACACGGTGGAGGACACCGGCATCGCGCTGGGCCAAGCTTTGCAGGAGGCCCTGGGCGACAAGTCTGGCATCCGCCGCTACGGCTTCGCCTACCTCCCGATGGACGAAACCCTGGCCCGAGTGGCGCTGGACTTCTCCGGCCGCCCCCTCGTGGTCTTCCGCCTGCCCGACAACGTGGACATGTTCCGCGTTAAAGCGGGCGACTTCCCCGCCCAGTTGACCGAGGAATTCCTCCGTGGCCTTTCCAGCAACTGCGGGCTCACGCTCCACGCCGAAGTCTTCTACACGAAGGAAATCCACCACCTCATTGAGTCCGTCTTCAAAGCCCTGGCCAAGGCGTTGGACTTCGCCTGCCAACGCGATCCCCGCGTCAAAGGCATCCCCAGCACCAAGGGCACGTTGACGGAATAAAGAAGACAACTAGGCAGCAGGGCCAAAGGATAAGGGATTGTCTCCGTCGCCCAAAACCCTTATGCCTTCTGCCTTAGCCCTCCTCCCTTCTTGAAAACATGATTGGCATCATCAATTACGAGATCGGCAACCTGCGCAGCGTCCAGAAAGCGCTGGAGCACCACGGCGCCGAGGTGAAGTGGGTCCGCACCGAAGCGGACCTCGACGGCGTGGACGGTCTTGTCCTCCCTGGTGTCGGTGCCTTTGGCGACTGCGTGAAGGAATTCCGCGCCACCGGCCTGGAGCCCGCCGTCCAAGCCTGGATCGCCGCCGACCGTCCGTTCTTCGGCATCTGTGTCGGCTACCAGATGCTTTTTGAAGCGAGCGACGAATCGCCCGAGACGCCCGGCCTGGGCATCTTCGGCGGTCGCGTGGTCAAGTTCGACGACGAAGGCGGAAAACTAAAGGTCCCGCAGATCGGCTGGAACACCGTTTCGCAGCTCGCCCAGAGTTCGCCTTTCCTCACCGGCATTGCCGACGAGGCCTACTTCTACTTTGTCCATAGCTACTACCCGCAGGTGGCGGAAAAGGACCAGCCGCACATCGCGCTGGAAAGCGAGTACGGCGTCCGCTTTGCTGCGGCCGTCCAGCGGGGCAACCTCTTCGCCACCCAATTTCACCCCGAGAAAAGCCAGGCCAATGGTCTGCGCCTCCTCAGCAACTTCGTCCAGCTCGCCAGCCAGGTGGAAGCATGAAAACCTGCCTCCTCCTCGGCTTGATTCTTGCCCTGGCGCCCACTGCCTACGCCGCCATCGAGCGCACCTACGAAGGTGTGGTGCTCTATCCCGATGGAAAGCCCGTGGTGGCCGCGCCCGTCCAGCTCCGCAAGCTGACCGACCGCCTCCCAAAAAATTTCTACACCCGCCATTACCATCCCGAAAAAGCGGCGCTGGCAGAAACCAGCACGGACCAGGACGGTAGGTTCCGCCTCACCACCGATTCCGAACTACCCAGCGAGCAGCTCCAGCTCTGGGTTAAAGGTCGTTTAGTGGATTACAGCCGTCAGACCATCGAGGGTGAGCCGTCGCCGGAGATTCACGTCCGCGACGTCACCTTACCCAATCCCAACGCTGACAACCCCATCCGCATCACCGTGGCGGATGACTTTCTCCCCTTTCATCATCATGCGACCGATCCGATTCGCATGGTCCGCTGCCCTCACCCCCCCATCCCTTAAGCAGAAAGCCCCGCCATGCCCTGGTTCACCCACACTGGAGACAACCTCACCCGCGCCGACATCGAACCCCTTTGCCAGCGCTTGCTCGACAAAGCCAAGAGCCGCCTCGGCTGTGAGCTCAACCGCGTTCTCCTTCTCCCGCCCGACCTGACCCGCGCGCACAGCGGCGCCGGCTGGATCACCGAAACGCTCTACAATCTGCTTCCCGACTCCTGCGACAAGCACGTCATCCCCACCCTAGGTCAGCACCGCCCGCACACGCCGGAAGAAAACAAGTGGATGTTCGGCTCCATTCCGGAAGAGCACATCCACGAACACCCTTGGCGCGACGGCACCACCGTGGTCGGCGAAATCCCCGTCGAGGTCGTCCGCGAGAAGACCGACGGCAAGGTCAACTTCCCCCTCCCCATCCACCTCAACTCCATGCTGATGGACGAGAAGTGGGACCTCATCATCAACGTCGGCCACGTCGTGCCGCACGAGGTCCTTGGCTTCGCCAACCACAACAAGAATTACTTCATTGGCCTGGGCGGTAAGGACACCATGTGCGCCGCGCACATGTGCTCCGCCACCATCGGGATCGAGAACAACCTCGGCCAGCTGGTGAGCAAAACGCGCTCCCTCTTCAACTGGGCGGAAGACGAATTCCTCGGCCACTTGCCCGACGTCTTTCTCCAGATCGTGATGGGCCGCGACGACGCAGGCAACCTGACAACCACCGGCATCTACGTCGGCGATGATCGCGAAACCTACATGGAAGCCGCGCGCGCCAGCTCGGAGCAGAACATCACCCTGCTCGATAAGCCGATCAAGAAGATCGTCGCGCACATGCAGGCCGATGAATTCCGCCGCACCTGGGTGGCCAACAAGGCCGTCTACCGCACCCGTCTCGCCATCGCCGACGGCGGCGAACTCCTCATCATCGCGCCGGGCGTCGACGGCTTTGGCGAGCAGCCGGAGGTCGACGAGATCATCCGCAAGTACGGCTACGATACGACGCCGAACGTCCTCGCCGCCTACGAGAAAGACCCGCTTCTCCAGGACTTCGCCAACGGCACCGCCCACCTGATGAACGGCTCCAGCGAAGGCCGCTTCACCATCCGCTACGCCAGCAAGGGAATCAGCAAAGAGGAAATCGAAAGCGTCCACTACCAGTACGCCGACTTAGACGAGACCTTAAAGCGCTACCCGCTCGACACGATGAAAGAAGGCTTTAACACCATGCCCGACGGCGAAGAAGTCTACTTCATCCAAACCCCGTCCGCCGGCCTCTGGGCAACAAAAGAAAAGCACCAGAATCGGGATTAATCCGACAGCACAAGGTAGTTATTTTCGCGCAAATGCCGCTACGGTCGCTAAGAACTGCATCCCGGTAGCCGACGACGTCCCGGCGGCGGGCAACGTGATGTTGCGCGGCTTTTGCGAAGCAAAGATACGGTAGTCTGTGCCGACTGCTAGGTCTCCCTAGACCGTCACGCACAACGGACGGCTTACGCAAAAGCAAGGTAGGGCGGGCAGTCCCTTGCCCGCCACACGCAACGGACGGCTAACAAGAAGCGAAGGTAGGGAGATCTGTGCCGACTGCGGGCCTCCCTAAACCGCCTCAACCGCCACGCGCAACGGACAGGGTATTTCCTCACGCCAAGTTCGCTAAGGCCGCCAAGGGCTGCATTACCGGTCTCCGCCGACGTCCCGGCGGCGGAGACGACTCGTGTCGCCACATCCCACGTCTACGATTTATGATTGACCTGGAATAATGATTATCTCATTAATATTTCGCTTTTTGGAAGCTTCCAGTATGCGGGAAGGACTTTAAGTCCGCCAATTCTATCCAACATCCCAGAACCGAACGATCCTGCCTGTCGTGCATACTCAGGCACACCCAAGGAAAGTACGGTTATGTCTAAGCAACAGCTCCCGCTTCACCCCCACATTGATCACCTCAAGGGGCAGGCCAAGCAACTCCTCCGCCAGTTTCAGGCTGGAAACACTGAAGCCCTGAATCGAATTCAGGTCAATTATCCCAAGTATCAAACCCGGTCGCTTAAGGCCATTACCTCTTCTAAATTCGGGTTACAAGACGCCATGCTAGTCGTCAGTCGTGAGTATGGATTTACCAACTGGACCGTGCTCAAAGAGCATGTGGAATCACTGAAGATCAAGTCGATCTCGGAAGATACCAGTGAGCTGATTGAAGCGGCTCGAAAAGGTGACGCGGCATCCGTAGAAGCACTGTTGCACGAGGGCGCCGACGCTAAACATGCCTGCACCTACTACGGGCGAGGTAATGATCACTATGAGTACGAGCCGCCCTTGCGCGATGCCATCCGTGGCAACCATCTAGACTGCGTCCGACTTCTCCTCAATAACAGTGCGCAAACCATCACCGGGCAGTGGCATGCATTGGAGGAAGCGCGACGTTGCCAGAATCTAGAGATGGTAGAGCTCTTGAGTAAGCAAGCTAGCCAAGCCCAAGAACTTCTGGATGCCATCCGCCTAGAAGAGCCCGATCGGGTTGGCACCTTGCTAGCGGAAACTCCGGCCCTGGCTTCCTGCTTTGAGCAATCGCATGGAGAGGCCCCTGCCCCGCTCTTCCTCGCCGCTAAACTTGGGCAAAGCGAAGTCGTCCACACGCTGTTGGAAGCCGGTGCAGATCCGCATGCCACCTACAGCAGCTCCACTTTCACCGCGTTGACCGCTGCTCGCTACCATCAGCATCAGGCAATCATGAACCAACTGATGGAGCTCGGCGCAGATTCGCCCTCCTTGACCAGCTATCTCTACGCCGCTTATCAAGGTGATCTCGCTCAGACTAAGGCCTTTCTGGATAACGGGGCCGTCAGCATTAACGACAAGGACGCCTGCCAATGGCACGTCCTTTTCTGTACTTTCCAATCAAGCAACCAAGAGTTGATCGACTGGCTGGTTCAGCATGGGGCTGACATCAACCAAAGCCTCGGCTGGAAGGACTACCTCTGGTTCAAGCACTACATCGACTCAGGAAACCAAAAGGCTTTTCGACAGGTCTTGGATCTCGGATTTGATCTTCAATCGCCGAAGAACCATGGCCCGCAGCTTCTAGAGTACGCCCGCCAGAAGAAGAGACCGGAGTTTGAAAAGCTCATCCAAGAGCGCCTCTGATTAACAGGACTCATACCTCCAGATGTCTACAACAGCCCGTAACGCATCTCCTTCTTGTCACTCCGTCATGCGGCGGGCGTAAGTCAGCCATTCGGCGAGGAGGAGGGCAAGGCCGCCGAAGGCGAACCACCACCAGAGCGGTAGGCCGCCGACCGTCCAGGCCGGGAGCGGCGGAGCGGCCAATTCTTCTAGCAGCTTCGGATCGGCCGTCACGGCCATTTGCGTTTCC
>CAWUJC010000137.1:0-6620 GCA_963922355.1 uncultured bacterium
ATCTGGCGTCGGCACCAAACTTAACATCCCCAACACCGACGCGCGCAACGCGGCGAAGGCTTCGACGTCTGCTCCGGCCAAGGCTGAAGCGGTCAAAGCCGCCCCGGCTCCGAGCGCGGATTTGGTGATGAATTCCGTCCGCTAAACACCGTACCGACACCCACACGATGCAACGTCAAGTCGCCACTGTTCTTCTGCTCTGCGTGCTGAGCCTGGTCGCCATTGGGCTGATCATGCTGATGAGCATGGGAGCGAAGTTTGCCTCGGGTGAGGGGAGTGAAATGTACTCCTACCTCAACCGCCAGGCCATGTGGATCTTGCCCGCCTCATTGATTTGCATCGTGGTGTCGCGGACGGACTATCAAGATCTGGTCCGGTATGCGCCTTACCTCCTGGGAATCACAGTCATTCTGCTACTGTTGGTTTTCGTTCCTGGGTTGGGGAAAAAGGTGATGGGCGCGTACCGGTGGATCAGCGTGGGCGGGTTTAACTTCCAGCCGTCGGAGTTGGCCAAAGTGGCGCTCATTTTCTGGCTGGCTTACTGGATGAGCCTGCAGCAGCGGCAAGTCCGGACCTTGGTGAAGGGCTTCCTCATCCCGGCTGGGGTGCTGGGCCTCTTGGCCTGCGTCACTCTGGCGCAGCGCGACCTGGGGGTGACGGCCGTGCTCTTCTTCCTCTTTTGCGTGGTGATGTGGACGGCGGGAACGCCGAAGCGTTACCTCTTCCCGATCATCCCGGCGGTGATCGGCGGTATTTTAGCTCTGGCGATCAGCATGCCGGAGCGCTTGGGCCGCCTCATGGCGTTCCTTGATCCCGAGAAGCATAAACTGGGCGATGGCTATCAGGTCTGGCAGGCGTTGGTTGCCCTCGGTTCAGGCGGACCGGAAGGCCTCGGCCTCGGCAATAGCCGCCAGAAGCTCTACTACCTGCCTGAAGCTCACAATGACTTTATCTTCCCGATCCTCGGCGAAGAGTTGGGCCTCTGGATTGCGCTCGGCGTGGTCGGCATTTTCTTAGTGGTGACCCTCTGCGGCGGTTGGATCAGCGTGCACGCGCCGGATTCGATGGGCGTGATGATTGGGATCGGTGTCACCGCGATGGTGGCCATCCAAGCCACGATCAACTTGATGGTGGTGACCTCGATGATGCCGACCAAGGGGATGCCCTTACCGTTCATCAGCTACGGCGGTTCTAACCTGGTTCTTTGTTTTGGCGCTATGGGCGTCTTGTTCAACATCGCCCGTCAGGGTGTCGAAATTCAAAACGAAAAGAAGGGGCGCGCGACGCTGCCTCCGCACCTTAGCCCGAGAATGTAACGCCATGAGTTTGAAGATTGCCATTGCCTGCGGCGGAACGGGAGGCCACCTCTTCCCGGGACTTGCCGTTTCTAAAGAACTGAAATCCCGCGGCCACGAAACCATTCTCCTGGTTTCGCCCAAGCAGATCGACGCCATTGCCTTGAAGGGTAGCGGCGAGCGCTCCGTGTCGCTGCCGAACATGGGCTTCCCCGGCCTGAGCCCGAAGCTGCTCAAGTTTGCCTGGACCCTGTGGCAGAGTCGCCAAGCCTGCAACAAGGTGTACAAAGAGTTTAAGCCCGATGCCGTACTCGGCATGGGGGGCTTCACCTGCGCCGTGCCCTTGATGCTCGGTGGCCAGAAGGGCAAGCCGACGTTGATCCACGATTCCAATGCCTATCCGGGGAAGGTCACTCGCTGGCTGGCGCCAAAGATGACCAAGACCTTGATCGGGTTTGAAGATTGCGCCCAGCATTTGCCGGGTGCCAATTGTGCGGTGGTGGGAACGCCGGTCCGTCAGGGCTTGGAGCGCCTCGACCGCGCCGCCGCAGCGAGTGAACTCGGTTTGGATCCGAACAAGTTTACCGTCCTCGTGATGGGGGGCAGCCAAGGCGCTCGCGGGATTAATGAGCTGATCGTCAAGACGATGGCGATCTTCCACGACTACACCGACCGGGTGCAGTTCCTTCACCTCGCCGGTCCGACGGATTACGAAAAAGTGGCGGACCAGTACAAGAGCGAGCCCTTTGGCCATCGGGTCGAGCCCTTCGCTTCGGACATGCAGTTCTACTATAGCCTGGCCGATGTGGTCGTGGCCCGTTCGGGCGCTTCTTCGCTCAACGAAACGGCCCATTACGGCCTACCCAGTATTTTGATCCCTTATCCGTACGCGGCGGACGATCACCAGACGCTCAACGCCCGCATCTTTGAAAAGGCGGGCGCCGCTCTGGTCTACCCGCAGGACAAGTTGAATCCGGAAACACTGAAGCAGGATTTGACCGAACTCATCGAAAACGAAGCTAAGCGTCAGCAAATGGGCCAAGCCGCCCAGCAACTGGCCGGAACCAACGCCGCGGCCGCCGTGGCCGACGAACTCGAAGCATGCGTCCAGAGCTAAAAGAACAGATGCGCGATTTGCTGGCCCAGCCGGGCAAGCGCGTCCACCTCATTGGGGTGGCCGGTTCCGGCATGACGGGCCTGGCTCGCTTGCTCGTGCAGTTGAAGCTTCAGGTCAGCGGTTCTGATTTGCGCAACACGACGGCCACCCGCCAGCTCGAAGAGCTGGGCGTCAAGGTCTACAAGGGCCATGAAGCCCATCAGGCCGAAGGTGCTGATCTGGTCGTCTACTCGGCTGCGGTTCGGGCGGATAACCCGGAACGCGCCCGTGCGGAAGAGCTTGGCATTCTCACGGCGGTTCGCGCCGAGTGCCTTTCCGTGCTGTGCGACAAGAAGAAGTCCATCGTGGTCGCCGGCATGCATGGTAAAACCACCTCTGGCTCGATGCTTACCTATGTGCTGCGCGTGGCCGGTTGGCGTTGCTCTCACTACATTGGCGCGGACGTGCCGCTCCTGGGCGCGAATGCGGCTTGGGACGAAGGCGAGCACCTCGTGATCGAAGGCGACGAAAGCGACGGCACCATCCAGCTTTACACGCCGTACGCCTGTCTCTTGCTCAACATTGAGGAAGAGCACCTCGATTACTACCGCGACATCAGCAAGATCATGGAGGTCTTTGGCCGCCTGCTCGAGCAGACCAACGAGCGGGTCATCTACTGCGCCGACAACAAGAACGCGGTGCTGCTTTGCTCCCACCGTCCGCATGCGGTGGGCTACGGTTTTTCCGATCTGGCGAAGTACCGGATCATTGACGTCCAGGCCGAGAACTTTTCCAGCACCTTCAAGCTCTTGAAGGACGAAAAGCTACTGGGTGAAATCACGATCAACGTGCCAGGTATCCAGAACGTGAGCAACGCCGCCGGGGTTGCGGCCATGGCTTGCGAACTTGGCGTGCCGTGGGAAAGCACGGTGCAGGCACTCTCGGAATTTAAAGGCGCTCGCCGCCGGTTTGAAGTTAAGTCCACCGGGCCGGACTTCATGGTGGTCGATGACTATGCGCATCATCCGACCGAGGTGAAAGCCACCCTGGCCGCCGCGCGGAACAGCGGGTGGAAGCGGATCATCGCGCTCTTCCAGCCGCATCGTTACAGCCGCACGGAAGCACTGATGGATGACTTTGCTCCCGCCTTCTCGGATTCCGATAAGCTCTTCCTCACCGAAGTCTACGCCGCGAACGAAACGCCGTTGCCCGGTGTGAGCGGCGAAAGTCTGGCCGAGCGGGTGCGCAATGCGGGACATCAATCGGTGGAATTCGAGGCCGATTTGCGTCGTCTTCGTCGTTTGGTTTCGCGCTCGATTGAGCCGGGCGATCTGGTTTTAACCATGGGCGCGGGCGACATCCACGAAGTGGCCACCGACCTGGCCA
The DNA here is from genome assembly GCA_963922355.1 of uncultured bacterium. GTDB lineage: Bacteria > Verrucomicrobiota > Verrucomicrobiia > Methylacidiphilales > UBA1321 > CAWUJC01. The sequence goes on from CAWUJC010000137.1 coordinate 3,778, forward strand.
AGGAACTTTCCGGCTACCAGGAACTCCAACGGGAGCTGAAGGCCGAGAGCATCCTCCGTCGCCAAGAGCCGCTGGCCAAGCACACTTCGATGCGGATCGGTGGACCGGCTGATCTCTGGTTTGAGCCCTGCGACGAAGAAGACCTCGCCAAGGGGTTGAGCTACGCGAGCAGCCACGACATTCCGGTCACGCTGATCGGTCGCGGCACCAACTTGCTCGTGCTGGACGGCGGCATCCGCGGGATGTGCGTCCACCTTGGCCAGCCCAAGTTCACCGAAGTCAAAATCGAGGGTGACCGCCTTTACGCGGGCGCCGGAGTCCGTCTGAAGGTTTTGTGCTCCGAAGCGCGCAAGGCCGGTCTGGGTGGTCTCGAATTTATGGAAGGCATCCCCGGCAACGTTGGCGGCGCCATCCGAATGAACGCGGGCGCGATGCGCGGTTGGACCATGGAAGTGGTCGAATCCATTCGCTCGATCGACATGCTGGGCAACATCCACACCACCAAGGCCGAGGAGCTGGAAGTGCGTTATCGCAGTGTGCCGCATTTCTCCGAGCACATCGCTTTGGGCGCGACGCTGAAGGGGGAACCCGCTGACGAAGCGACCATCGCCGACCGGCTCAAGGACTACAGCAAGAAGCGCTGGGGCAGTCAGCCCGCCGCAAGTAGTGCTGGCTGTATCTTTAAGAATCCGGGTGAATCCGGTGCGGGCAAGATCATCGACGAGATGGGCTTAAAGAATCTCTCAGTCGGAAACGCCCGCGTCTCGGAAGTGCACGCCAACTTCATCGTCAACGACGGGGGAGCTAAGGCCACGGAGGTGCTGGACTTGATCGCGGAAATTAAACGCCGCGTCAAAGCCGACCGGGACATCGATCTCGAAACCGAAGTCGTCATTTTGGGGGAAAACGCATGATGGAAAAATTGAAGCATATCACGGTGATCGACGGGGGACCGTCGGCAGAACGCGAAGTCTCGCTGCGCTCCGGTGCGGCGGTGTGGGAAGCCTTGCAAGAAGCGGGCTACGAGGCGGAAGAGCTCGTCATCGACGGCCCCGACTTTACCCTGCCGGAAGGGACGCAGCTCGTCTTTCTGGCGCTGCACGGGACCTTTGGCGAAGACGGTCAAATCCAAACGATTCTCGACAAGCTGGGCATGCCCTACACCGGCGCCTCGGCCAAAAGTAGCGAACTTTGCTTTGATAAGGACGCGACGAAGAAGGTGCTGAGCGACAACAACGTGCCCGTCCCGGCTGGTCAACTCGTGCATCTGCCGGACGAGATGACTTTGCCCTATCCGGTTTTCGTCAAGCCGCCTTGCCAGGGATCAAGCGTGGGCGCCCGTCCGGTGAACAACGCCGAGGAGCTTCCCGCCGCGCTGGCGGATGCGCTGAAGTACGGCGAGCACGCTCTGGTCGAGCAGTTCATCAAGGGCCGCGAATTGACCGTTGGCGTGATCGGTGAACGCGCTTACCCGATCGTGGAGATTCGCCCCAAACAAGGCTTCTACGACTACAAGAACAAGTACACCGCGGGAGCGACCGAGTATCTCTGCCCGGCGCCGATCGACGAGCCACTCGCTGGCCAGATTCGCGAGACCGCGTTGGCCGCGCACCAAGCTCTTGGCTGCGGCGTGTACTCGCGGGTGGACTTCCTACTCGACGAAAGCGGCGCGTTTTACGTGCTCGAGGTCAACACCATCCCGGGGATGACCAGCACGAGCTTATTACCGAAAGCCGCTGCCGCCGAAGGTCTTCACTTTCCCCAACTCTGCGCCGAAATCGCTGAACTGACCTACGCCAACTACCTCGCAAGAAAGTAACTCCCGTATGAACCGCCGCCGCAACACCCGCCAGCGCCAGAAGCAGATTCACATCCTGCAGGCCACGACTAGCAAGCGCCACAACCGCAAGCGCCTGCTCCGTTGGACTGCGCTCATCGGGATGTGCGCGATGACGCTATGCACGGTTGGCTTCGGCACGCACTTCGCCATCAATACGTTTCTGGAAACGGCGTTGCTGAAGAATCCGAAGTACGGCCTGCGCGCCGTGAAGGTGGAAACGCGGGGCGAGTACTCGCAGCGCCAGATTCGCCGGGCGGCGGGTCTGCGCAAGGGGATGAACCTTTGGGCCATGGACCTCCAACGGGTACAGGCCAACATCGAGCGCCTGCCGTTTGTCGCGCAAGCCCGGGTGGAAAAGCACCTGCCGGACAAGCTGGTCATCAAAATCAAGGAACGTACGCCGATCGCGAAAGTGGAAGGCTTTGGCGACTTTGGCCGTGAGCTTTTCTACATCGATACCGAGCAGGCCATGCTCTTTAAGCCACGCTCGGAAGAGCAGCACCAGCGGCACCTGCCGCAGATTGTTGGCCTGCGCAACACGGATTTGGAAGCCGGACAGCTGCTCGATGAGAACGCCAAGGTACGCGTCGCCCTGGAACTCCTCCGGATGATGGACCGCACCTCGCTCGGGACGGACCTTGACTTCACCTTCATCGACGTGGCCCAGCCACTTTGCCTGCGCTTCACCACCACGCGCGGCGCGGTGCTCACCTTCCGCCTCGATTATCTGCCGGAGCAACTCGCCCGCCTGCAGGAAATTCTGGCTTACGCCAACAAGCGCGAGCAGCGCCTGCTCTCGGTTGATTTGACGCTGGACCGCAACGTGCCGGTGCGCTTTGCCCAGCTGGCCAGCAACCAGGCCAACGCTGCTGCCCCCACTTTTACGGAGAACAACCAACCCCAACCCATGACCAAGACTAGATAAGCCGCTGACAAGCACCACAAGGAGACACCATGTTCTGGAAGAATGACCGCAATATCATCGCCGCCCTCGAGGTCGGTA
>CAWUJC010000138.1:0-6615 GCA_963922355.1 uncultured bacterium
GGGCGGGCGTTAAAGGCCCGGAAGTACGATTTGGTCATCGACCTCCAGGGCTTGTTCCGCAGCGGTCTCATGACGTACGCGAGCGATTCTCCCCGGCGTTTGGGGCTGGCTTCCGCGCGAGAGGGGGCACGCTTTTTCTACAACGAGGTGGTGGAAGACAAGGCCGAAGCGGCCTTCGAGCGCTATCTCTCCGTGCTGCATCACTTGGAGGTGGTTCCGCAGGCGGAGGACTTTGGTTTCTCTACAAATTTGGTCGAGAAGAAGAAAATTATTAGCGAAACTTATGTTGTTATTCACCCTTACAGCCGCTGGCGGACCAAGTTGTGGCCCTATCGCTATTACCAGGAGTTGGTGGAGCTTCTGCCGGAGCTGCACATGGCCGTGGTCGGCCGGGGCGAGTGGTTTCCCCTCTCCGGAGAACGTGTACACGACTTTCGTAACCAGCTCAGTTTGCGTGAACTTAAGGCAATCCTTGCCGGGTCTGCGGGCTTGCTGAGTACCGATTCCGGCCCGGCTCATCTGGGGGCGGCCATGGGTCTCCCTACGCACGTGCTCTTTGGGGCCACGGATTGGCGCAAAACTAAGCCGGTTGGACCTAAAGTTTCGTTCCAGACCATTGACGCGTTTTGCTCACCTTGTCTAAAACGGCAATGCCGCTTGGATCAGCCCATGCTTTGCATGCGCGATTTAACGCCGACTGCCGTCGCCGATCGCCTGCGGGAAGCGATCTTTGTCACAAATTAGTGACAAATCAGCGGCAAAATTGTTGCTTGGCAAGCAATGCTTCTTATTGTTATGTTCCGCACGAAAATTGGCACGGAATTAGGTTACATAATAAAACGAACCCAAAAACGACTCTTCATCAGGAAGACACGAGGAAATACGAACATGGACAATCGCAACAAAAGCTGGACCAGCCAGATGGTCCTCGACGAAATCAAGATCTGGAAAGACGCGGATAAGCCGCTCTACTCCCACTACATGCGGCAGAACTACCAGGAACTCCTGGCCGCCGGCATCCGTTACTTTGGCTCCTGGCGCGCCGCGGTGGAAGCCACCGGCATCAGCTACGACTCGGTCCGTAAGTATCGCGACTGGTCGAAGAGCCGCATCATCAGCACCATTAAGGAACTGCACGGCCAGGGCGTTGACCTGTCCTTCCGCGCCATGATGCTGAGCAAGTACGCACCGATGGTCTACGCCGCCATCCGCCCGAACCACTTCGGCTCCTGGAAGCACGCTCTCGAGGCGGCTGGCCTGGAATCCAACGAAATCTACCGTTACCGCTCCTGGGACGACGACGCCATCTTGAGCGAAATTCGCCGCTTGCAGGAAGAAGGCGCTGATCTGAGCTCCAAGCGCATGGACGAGACGGCCAACCCGCTCATCGCCACCGCCCGCCGTCGCTTCGGCAATTGGGGCGCGGCCGTCGAGCGTGCCGGGATTGATTACAATGCCATCCGCCGCCGTCGCCGTTGGACCAAGGAAAAGATCGTGGAAGAAATCCGCGACCTCCAGGCCAAGCGCGTGGACCTGCGCAGCGGTTCGGTTCGCCGGACGCACCCGGCCCTCTTCGCCGCCGCTTGCAAGCCTCGCTTCTTCGGTAGCTGGGGCAAGGCTCTCCAGTTTGCGCTGGATAGCGTGGCGGCCTAAGGTCCGTGACCATCTTAGCTGACGTCCGAGAGGAGAAGGCGGTTTGATGCTGCCTCTCTCCTGCCCTGGGAGCTTCCCGGAGTAGAACGTCACGCGGCTCAAGGCGCTGCCCTCGGGTAGCGCCTTTGCTGTGCCGTCATCGCGGGGCAACGCGAAGCTTGTCTTTTCACAGGTTTTTGCTTAGATAGTGCCATGTATCGCCACTTGGTCCTTTTGGCTGGGTTGCTGTTGCTGCTTCCTCTCTTGTCGGCTCATGCTGTGTTGCGCATTGGCATTTGGCCCGAGGAGAAGGACCGCACCCGCTACCTCATCTATGAGCCGATGCCCTTGATCATCAGCATCGAGAACGTGGCGCCGCATAATCGTCTGCTGGCTAACGAGAAAAAGGCTTGGCTGGATTTCTTGGTAACGGATTCCAAGGGCCGCCCGGTAACGATCGAGAACGTTCTGCAAGTCGATCCGCTCTACATGCCCTCCGGCGATGTGAAGAACATCAAAGTGGACATGACACCGCTTTTCTCCATGCGCGATCCAGGGCGTTATAAGATCCAGGCGGTTGTCCACATCCAGGGCGAGCAGCAGATGATCTCCAAGCCCATTTGGGTTTACCTCGATCGAGGTCGTCTCATGTGGCAGGACAAGCGCCGCTATGGCAACGAGGTGCTGCAGTACGTTCTTCTTTCCTTCAACCCCGAGCCGGCCAAATCGCGCCTGTACCTGCGGGTTGAGAATCCCGACGCCAACCGCGTTTATTCCACCCAGAATTTGGGTTACATGACGCAGGTCGTCAGCCCCAAGTGCTTCTTTGATGACGAGGGCGTTATCCACGTCATGCACACCGTGGGGCGCGGCTCTTATGGCTACACCCGGGCCGATCCGCGTGGCAACCTCCTGACTCGGAAGATTTACGACTCCAATCCCAACGATCCGCCCCGCCTGCGGCAACATCCGGATGGTTCCGTCCTCGTGTACGGCGGGATGCAACGCGGCAAGGATAACCGCCCGTCGCTGAAAGAAGTCCAGGCCATGGGTGCCGACAACAAGCCGGAGCAGAATGTTTCCGATCTGCGAAGCAACCGCGTGGGGGCCGAGGCCGCCACCAGCATGGAAGAAAGTTCGACCTCATCCGGTCCCGCAGCATCGCCGGCGATGCCGTCACCCGAGTCGCAGAAGGCGAACAGCAACCGCCACAATTCCAAAACGCGGTAGGTGCTTTAAAGATCAACAGCCGACAGAGTCGAAACTCCATCGGCTGTCGTCGTCTATCCAGGAAAAAGGCTGCTGCGCTCTGGCACCGCAACCTTAAAGGGGTGAGCTAGATTCCGGCGATCTGGGCGTCCGGCGGGCAGCTGACCTCGTAGTTGACGATCAGCTCCTTGTCCTTCTGCGGGGCGAGGGTGAACTCCCAAGTTACTTCGCCGGTTTCCTTGTCATGTTTGGCTTTGCCGGTCATCTCTTCGATCGTGACCTTCACGTCACCGTTCTTGGAGATCGGCAACTGATCATGGATGATGATTTTTTCGGCCTTGGGTTTGAAGTTCTCCACCTTGATGGAGTAGCCAAATTCGTACTGCTTCACCGCAGTCAGCATCCCGCCGATCTTCTCTTTTGGCACTTTGGTTTCGCGGGTGATCTTGATGCCGTCGTCCACGCCCAAGTAGAGATCAAACTTGGCGGCCGGGGCGACGAGCCCGAGGCGGGATTGGCCAATGAAGTCGTTGCCCTGAAAGACATTGATCTTGCCGGGCAGGAGGGGCACCCCGCTGCTGTTCGTGGCGGTGGCGCGGAGGTAGGCGGCTTCGGCCAGCTTGGGGGTGGCTTCGTAGGCAAAGTCCGATTTGAAGGCCAGTTGGTCGATGGTGGTGCGATGGGTCTGGCCGTCGCTCGGGATGGTCACCGTACCGGGAACTTCGAAGGTCGCCACCGGGCCGCGGTCGACCAACGTCGCAAACTTGTCCGAGGCCGCTTCGGCAGGTAATTCGTCCGCGAGCCGATTTTCCCGGTCAAATCCGCGACCGGGTTTGGCCAGTCCTTCGGTCCGCTGTCGCCAGCTCTCCGCTTTTTCCGCAAAGTTTAGGTTGGAGATGTTCGAGGTTGGAAGCGAGGGTTGTGTCGGCTTGGTCATGACGATCGGTTTGGCCAGATCAATCGTCCAGGTGCTCAAGACGGGAAGACGGGCGCTCTGGTTGGGACGAGCTGTGGAAAGCGAGAGCTTCACGTCCTTCCAGCTTTCGCCGGTGGTTTGCTTGACGATGCCGTAGTAGGTCATGGACACTTTCTGGTCCTTGGTTCGAGCAAAGGCATCGTACTGGGGCGTCCAAGTCGCCCCGCGCATCAGGTAGCTGAGGCGGAACTGCGCCGAGCCGCCTCGGGTCACTTCCACTTTTACGATGGCCGAGCGCGTATCGGGATCACTCGGGCGCTGCAACAAGCTGATTTGCTTTTGTAGTTCCTGGCGATCCTTTGTCAGGCCACGTTCTTCCAACTGAAGGGTGCGGAGCGATTGGCTGATCTTGCCCAATTCACCTGAGTAGAAGGTGAAGATTTCCTCTAGCGATTTGGCGCTGACGAGCTGACTGTCTTGGCTGACCTTCTGCGTGTCGGTCAGCACCTTGTCGCGCATGCGTTGGAGGAACTGCTGTTGTTGATGGAGGGTCGTACGTTGGTCGCTGATGGCGTTACGGCGGTCGTCGAGTTGGAGCAGGCGCTCTTGCAGTTGGGCGACGGCACTATCTAGGTTCGGCTTGTGGTATTGGCGACGAAGTTCGACGCCGAGAATCTTAAAGCGTGCCGTGCCTTCGCCCCCGGCTCGGACGGAGTTCTCGTCGAGCGCGTTCGGCAGGCGCTCGAAGGCGATCTCGTGGATGCCTGGGGTCAGCGAGATCGAGCCGTCGCGGGTAATTAAGGCGCGGTCGCGGTAGACCGTGACTTCGGTAATGCGGTGGTCAAGGGGTTCAGCGTGGGAGGTCGGCGTTACCAGGAACGCACCGCCCATCATCAACAGCAAGAAGGAGGCTTTCATGCTTCCAACCTAAAGGGCCTGTGGCGCGTTGTCGTCCACGAGACTGTCAAAAGAATGTCAGCCAGCGGCAAGTTGGAGGCAGGTCACGTCTATCTACTGCCGAGCCATTGCCGCCATGATGCTGGCGATTTGACGGACGGTCTGGCTGTGCGAGCCGGCGTAGTTGTTGACCAGAATGGCGAAGGCGTACTGCTTGCCGGAGCGGCCATTCACATAACCGGTGTAGCACTTGATCCGGCTGATCGTCCCGCTCTTACCGATCACGCGCCCTTCCGCTGCCGTCCCGCCACCGATGGATTTGAGGGTGCCACTGCGCCCTGCGACGGGCAGTGTTTTCTTGAAGGCAGCAAAGTGTTCGCTGCTGGCCATCTTCTGCATGATGCTGGCCAACTGACGGGCAGAGACGAGGTTGGCGCGAGAGAGGCCGCTGCCATCGGCCATGTCAAAGCCACTGAGCGCGACTCCTTTTTTCGCCCAGTGGTCCTTCACCGCTTTGGCTCCGGCGGAGGTGCTGCCGTCTTGCTTAGCCTGCTTGCCGATGGCTTTCAGGATGGCTTCGGCTCGGATGTTGATGCTGGTGTGGTTGGTGCCGTGGCTGATGGAGCGCAAGGTGTTGGATGGCGTGGTATCGAGCACCTTACCGCCCACCGGCACGCTTTCGCCGGCGGCTTGCAGGAGGCGGGAGGTCGTGGCTTCGCCTTCTACCGGGATGCCTTTGCCCTCCAGGTATTTCTTGAAAAATTGAGCAAGGAAGAGCGGCGGATCGGGCAGTGCGCCACGGATGGAGAAGCTCTTACGCCCCCCCGGAACGGACCCGCGCAGGTAGCGCAGCTTGGTGTAGGGCGAGCCAAAGATGTAGCCTTGGTCACCGCTCCCGGGCGAGCCGGTGCGCATTTCGTTGATGAACTCGACGCCGGGGAGAGGCGGTTGCACGCCGGTGAAGCGGGCGAGGCTCCCCGTGCTGCGCGGAGCGAAGGAGGCGCGGTATTCGTTGGCGTGGTAGTTGAGGCCGCAAGCGCCCGAGCCATAGTAGTTGCCCATGTCTTCCCAGGGCCAAGTGCGAGGAATGAGCGCTGTCTCGAAGCTGCGTTGATCGCCAATGATTCGTCCAGAAATGCGTTTGACCCCGGCTTCCCGCAGAACCGAGCGCCATTTGACGAGGGGGCCGTAGAGGTCGTCTTCGCCGAGGGTGGGGTCGCCGCCGCCCACGATGATTACGTCCCCATCCAGGGTGCCTTCGGCGTCCAGTTCGCCGGTCATGACGAGTTGAGTCTGGAAGCGGTACGTCGGCCCGAGGATTTCAAAAGCGGTAGCGGTGGTCACCGCCTTCATGGTTGAAGCGGGGACGAGAGCAACGTCGGCGTTGTAGGACGCGGCCACCTTACCAGTACTAAGCTCAATCAGGCAGACACCAACCGTGGCGACTTTCCAGGCGTTGGTGCCCTTCTGGCGTTGGGTGGTTTCCTCGACCGAGTTGGCTTGAGCGCTCGCGAGACCAAGGACTAGAAGGAGCCCAACCGTGGTGCCAAGTTGCCGCCAGTGCATGGCGACAACCTAGGAGTAATCCGGGAAATAGCAATCCGCCACTGCCCTTAACTGAGCTGCAGCTCTTCGGTCTGCTCCATGATGCGGCGGCATTGTTTTTCAAAAGCATCCAGGCCGAAGGGTTTAGCCAGCACCGTGCGCTCGCTTTCCTGCAAGCGCCGATGATTTTCTTCCGAACCAGGATCGCCGGTGATGAAGAGGAAGCGCTCGGCCTGGGCGGGGCGGTTGGTCCGCGTCCAGTCCCAGAAGGCGACGCCATTGAGGCGGGGCATCTGCACATCGCTGACAATGAGGCTGAATTCCTGGTCGCGCAGATGGCGGACACCGTCCAGTCCGTCCACGGCCATGACGACGTGGGCACCGAGACGTTTCTCTAAGACGCGACGCAGGAGCAA
>CAWUJC010000139.1:0-6596 GCA_963922355.1 uncultured bacterium
CGCCGGCACCGTCACTTATAAGATGGCGCTTTCCACCAAACGTATCTGGGACCAGATGGCCGAGCCCAAGTGGTGCATCGCCATGGGGGCTTGCGCCTCTAGCGGCGGCATGTACCGCAGCTACGCGGTGCTGCAGGGCATTGACCGCCTCATCCCGGTCGACGTCTACATTTCCGGCTGCCCGCCTCGGCCCGAAGCGTTGCTGGAAGGCCTGATGCGCCTCCAGAACAAAGTTATGCAGGAGAAGTCGCTGGCTGCGCTGAAGACCGTGAAGCCGGAAAAGGAAGTACCTCGCCTCGCGGACCCCAATTTCGATTCCTCCACCTATGCCGCCAAGGAACCTCTCTTTGCTGACGGCAGTGGCCTCGTTTCTGCCGCCGAAGAACTGGCGGAGACCGAGAAGAAGGTCGAAACCGACAAGAAGGAAAAGGAACTGGCGGCTTCTTAAGCAGCGTTTCGCTTTCTCTTCACCCCCTCAGCCATCCACCACCAACCTTACCGCCATGCCCCTTTCGCCGACCGATGCCGTTGCCGCTCTCAAGGATAAATTTGGAGATGGCGTCCTCGAAGTCATCGAATTTCGCGGGGAAACCGCCGTCGAACTGAAAGCCGACATTCTCGTCGAAGCCGCCACTTTCCTCCGCGATGGGGCCGACTACGACCTGCCGATCGATGTGATGGCCGTGGACTTCGAAGATAGCGAACCCCGCTTCCTGGTGCTTTGGGAAATCATGAGCACGGGCAATTCCGGCAACCTCCGCCTCCGGGTCCGCACGACGGAAGACGAAGCCGAAGTCCCCAGCCTGTCCCATCTCTATCCGGGCATGAACTGGATGGAGCGCGAAGTGTACGACATGTCTGGCGTTAAGTTCGCCGGTCACCCCGACCTCCGCCGCATCCTCATGTGGCCGGGCTATCCCTACCACCCGCTGCGCAAGGAATTCCCGCTCGAGGGCAAAAGCAGCGAAGAGCCTGGCTTTGCCTTCTCCAACCCCGCCCCGCTGGAGGGTGGCCCTTTCACCGCCGCGGCCGTCTCCGAGCACGCCCACGAAAGCGAACCCCGCTCCAACGCCCCCAAGCTCGACTAAGATTTCGAACCACAAATTCTTCCAACCATGGCTGAGACCACGACCCTTGCCGAACTAGAGAAAGCCGATGTGATGGGCGCCACCGCGTCCGCCCTCGAAAGCGAGGAAATTCAGGGCGATAAGCTCATCCTCAACATGGGGCCGAGCCACCCCAGCACGCACGGCGTGTTGCGCGTCAAGCTGGAGCTCGACGGTGAAATCATCGTCAAGGCCGACCCCGACGTTGGTTACCTCCACCGCGGCGACGAAAAAATCGCCGAGAACATGACCTACAACCAGTTCGTGCCGTACACCGACCGACTGGATTACGCCTCCCCGCTGGCGAACAACATCGGTTACGCCATGGCGGTGGAAAAGCTGCTCGACTGGGAACTTCCCGCCCGCGGCCAAGCCGTGCGCGTCCTCTGCTTTGAGCTTTCTCGCATCTCCTCCCACCTGCTGGGGATGGGCGCGATGGCGATGGACTGCGGTGCCATGACGGTGTTCCTCTACACCTTCACCGAGCGCGAAAAAATCTACACCTTGATCGAGCGCCTCTGCGGCGCCCGCTTCACCACCAGCTACGCCCGCGTCGGCGGGATGACGCGTGATCTTCCTCCAGGCTTCGCCGAAGAAGTTGCCGGTTTCTGCAAGCAGTTCTACGCCAAGATCGACGAGTTGGACAACCTCCTCTCCCGCAACCGCATCTTCGTCGACCGCACCAAGGATGTCGGCTCCTACACCAAGGAAGAAGCTATTGCCTATGGCCTGACCGGCCCGAACCTCCGCGGCTCCGGCTGCGACCTCGACCTGCGTAAATCCAAGCCCTACTGCGGTTATGAGCAATATGACTTCGACGTCCCGGTCGGCACGGTGGGGGACTGCTACGACCGTTACCTCGTCCGCCTGGAAGAACTCCGCCAAAGCAACCGCATCATCGAGCAAGTGCTGGCCAAGCTGCCGGACGGCCCCATCCACGTGACTGATTACAAGGGTTACTTGCCCAGCAAGAAGAGCGTGATGACCAAAATGGAAGAGCTGATCCACCAGTTCATCCTCGTCACCGAAGGCATCAAGACCCCGAACGGAGAAGTCTACTGCGGTGTCGAAAACCCGAAGGGCCAACTCGGCTTCTACATTTACTCCACCGGCGGCGGCGTCCCTTACCGCATGAAGATTCGCGGTCCGTCCTTCAATAATTTGAGCATCCTGCCCAAAATCCTGCCCGGCCACATGATGGCGGACGTGGTTGCCATCCTCGGCAGCCTCGACTTCATCATGGGCGAATGCGACCGCTAACCCTTCCCTAACTTTTCCCGAAAACTCCTACCTAGAGAACGCCATGAGTTGTGCCGCCCCTTCCTCCGGACTGGTTGAACTGGACCGCGATAAGCAGGTCGAGATTACGCCGGACTTCGTCACTGAAGCCGACGAGCGCATCTCGCACTACCCGGCGAGCAAGCGTAGCGCGGTGCTGCCGCTGCTCTACCTCTGGCAGGAAGAACACGGCTACATCACCAACCAGGCCGTCCATTGGGTGGCTGAAAAGCTCGAACTCCAGCCGATCAACGTCCTCGAAGTCGTCACCTTTTACCCGATGTTCAAGACCCACGCGGTGGGCAAGTTCCACATCACCGTGTGCCGCACCCTGCCTTGCGCCTTGGCCGGCAGCTACGACGTGCGCGATCACCTGATGGAGCAAGCTGGCATCAAGGAACTGGATCACCACGGTTTCGGTATCAGCGACGACGGCAAATTTTCCATCGAGTTCATCGAGTGCCTCGCCCAATGCGGCTCGGCCCCTATCGTCATGGTCAACGACAACACCTACGAGTGGGTCGACCAAGACAAGGGCGCCAAAATCGTCCAGAAATACAAGGACGGCAAAGGCCCGGCCGATGAACCCGTCAGCATGTACCCCAACCCCCTCATCTAAATTTTTGACGGAATTTACGGAATTAACCAAATGATCGAACGCCAAGCCGGAATCATGAATGCCGTTGATCTTCCACGCCAAGTCATTGGACTGGCGATGAAGGTGCATCGTAAGCTTGGCCCTGGATTCCTCGAAAACCTGTACAAAAATGCTTTGGCCTACGAATTGGAAAAAGCAGCCATCCCCTTCTCCACCGAAGAGCCGCTGGCCGTCTACTACGAAGACCGTCTAATCGGAGACTATTACGCCGACATCTTGATTCAAGATTCCCTCATCATTGAATTGAAAGCTGTCAGCACCCTCAGCAAGGTGCATTCCCTACAACTCGTAAATTACTTGAATGCCGCCCAGATTGAAGAAGGCCTATTGCTTAATTTCGGTGCGCCTCAACTTGAATTCCGAACTAAAACCCGTCATTACCAAAAGTCCGACGAAAAAGACTTACACTTCCGTTAATTTGGTAATTCCGTCTTATACACGTTACCTACCATGATCGCCAAGACGCCTCCCGAACAGACACGTATCGTCTTCAAGCACGTTAATGATCCGTCGTACGACACCAGCATGGCGTGCTACCTCAAGCATGGCGGGTACGAAACGCTCAAGAAGGCCCTGACCTGGGATCCGGACAAGATCATCAACGAAGTCAAAACCGGCGGCGTGCGCGGCCGCGGAGGCGCTGGCTTCCCCTGTGGCGTGAAGTGGTCCTTCATCAACCACGAGAAAAACAAAAAGCCCGTTTACCTGCTCTGCAACGCGGACGAATCCGAGCCTGGCACCTTCAAAGATCGCCACATCATCCACCAGGATCCACATCAGCTGATCGAAGGCATGATCATCTCCGCCTTCGCCTGCCGCGTGAATCTGGCCTACATCTACATCCGGGGAGAATTCCCCATCGGCGCCAAGATTCTGGAGAAGGCGATCGCCGAGGCCCGCGAAAAAGGCTTCATCGGCAAAAACATTCTTGGTTCCGGTCATGACCTGGACATCTACGTTCACCGTGGCGCGGGCAGCTACATCTGCGGCGAAGAAACCGGGCTGATCGAATCGCTCGAAGGCAAACGCCCCTACCCGCGGATTAAGCCGCCGTACTTCCCCGCCGTCATGGGCCTCTACATGTGCCCGACCATCGTGAACAACGTCGAAACCCTTTGCGACGTGAAGCACATCATGCAAATGGGCGGCGAGGAATACGCCAAGATTGGTCGCCCGAACAACACCGGCACCCGCATCCTTTGCGTGTCTGGCGACGTCCAAAAACCGGGCAACTACGAAATGGATTGCTCCGAGCTGACCATGGGCCAGCTCCTCTACGATATCTGCGGCGGCCCCAAGCCCGGCCGCAAGTTCAAGGCTGTCATCCCCGGCGGCAGCTCCGCCAAGGTGATGCGCGCCGACGCCGTCTACAAGGTGAAGGAAAAAGGCCCGGACGGCGAGATGGTCGAGAAGGGCCTCAAATTTGACGACGTCATCCTCGACTTTGACGGCCTGATGCAGGGCGGCTCGATGGCCGGCTCCGGCGGCGTCATCGTGATGGATGATTCCCGTAACATGGTCGAGTGCCTCAATAACCTGAACACCTTCTACGCCCACGAAAGCTGCGGCCAGTGCACCCCCTGCCGCGAAGGCTCCCTCTGGACGCTGAAGATTACTGAGCGGATGAAGCTCGGCCGCGGTCGCTCCGGCGATACCGCCCTACTCAAGAGCGTGGCCGACAACGTGGCCGGCCGCACCATCTGCGCCCACGGCGAGGCCATGGCCTGGCCGATCCAAAGCTTTGTCGAGCAGTTCAAAGAAGAATTTGAAGGCGTCGGCGCCACCGGCACCGGACCACGCAAGAGCCCGACGGGCGGCCTGCTCGAACCCAATCTCTAAACGCCCAACCCGACCCACCTCATGGAACGAGCCGTTAAAGACAATCGCGACTTTCTGACCAGCATCCAGAAGCGCAATCCGTACAACCACGACGTGGTCGCGCCGGACACGCCCATGGTCAACGTCTACCTGGAAGACGAGTGGGTCAAAGTCCCCAAGGGCATCAACATCGTCGAAGCCGCCAAGCTCCACGGCAAGTTCCTCCCGCATTACTGTTACCACCCCAAGCTCGAAGTGGTCGGCAATTGCCGCATGTGCCTTTTTGAGTTCGGCATGCCCAAGAGCGATAAGGACCGCAAACCGATCCTGGGCGACGACGGCCTGCCCGTTGGCCACATGTGGATGCCGAAGCCGATGATCGGCTGCGCCACCGCCGCGAGCGAAGGCATGGGCATCCGCCTCAATTCCCCCATGGCCAAAGAATGCCGCCAGGGCGTGATGGAATTCCTCCTCATCAACCACCCGCTGGACTGCCCGATCTGTGATCAGGCCGGCGAGTGCAAGCTGCAGGAATTTTCCGTCGAATACGGCAACGACAGCTCCCGCTTCGTCGAGCAAAAGGTCCACAAGCCAAAGAAGGTCGACATCGGCGAACGCATCGTCCTCGACGACGAGCGCTGCATCATGTGCTCGCGCTGCGTCCGCTTTGCCGACGAGGTGGCTGACGACAATTGCCTCGGCTTCACCGACCATGGCAGCCACACCACGCTGACCATTCACCCGGACAAGCGCTTCGACAGCAACTACTCGCTTAACACCGTCGACATCTGCCCGGTCGGCGCCCTCACCAGCAAGGATTTCCGCTTCAAGATGCGCGTCTGGTTCCTCAAGGAAACTAAGAGCATCTGCACCGGCTGCTCCACCGGCTGTAACATCATCGTCGGCAGCCGCCAAGACACCGTCTACCGCCTGACCCCGCGCGAAAACGACGCGGTCAACAGCCACTGGATGTGCGACCAAGGTCGCCTCGGCTTCCATTACATCCACGACGAAAAGCGCCTCACCCAACCGCAGGTAAAGGTCAACGACACGGTCATGCCCGCCTCCTGGGCCGACACCTTCAGCCAGTTGCAGGTTGCCGCCCAAGGCCGCTCCGGCTCCAGCGTCGCGATCCTCGCTTCCGCCAAGCTGACCAACGAGGAGCTCTTCCTCATCAGCGAACTGCGCCGCGAACTCGGAGGCAACGACGTCCTGACCGACATCGTGCCGCACACCCGCGAGGGCGATGACTTCCTCAAGAGCCCGGACATGAACGCCAACACCGCCGGTGCCGCGCTCCTCGGTGTCTGCCAAGATGGCCACGACATCGCTAAAATCAAGGACGGCATCGAGTCCGGGGCGATCAAGACGCTCTTTGTTTTCCACGAAGACCCAGTGGCCGCCGGCCTTCCGGAAGATGCCCTCAAGAAACTCGAGCTCCTCGTCGTCCAAGACATCCTGCCCAATCCGGCGACCGCTCTAGCCGACTTCATTCTGCCGGGTGCCAGCTTCGCCGAAAAGAAAGGCAGCATGATCAACCGCGACGGCCGCCTCCAGCGTCTCAACCGCGCCATCCCGCTGCCGGGCTCGGCCCTGGAAGACTACGAAATTTTGCTGAAGCTGCGCGCTGCCGTGACCGGAGGCAACGGCCTGCACTCCATCGAGGAAGTGTTCAAGGCCATGGCCGCCGCCCATGGCGCCTTCGGTGGTCTGACCCTGGCGGGCTGGGGGCAGCA
>CAWUJC010000140.1:0-6536 GCA_963922355.1 uncultured bacterium
CAAGCCGGTCATGGTGGCATTCCCGGCCTCGGCGGCGACTTCGCCACCCAGATGGCCGCGGCGGGAGCCATCTTGAGCGGTGCAGGCGAAGCAGGTCGCATCGAACACAGTCTTCAACATGGTGCCACCGTCCATGCCGCCATCCCCGCAGCCCTCCGCGAAGCTGTGCACCACACCATTAGCGCTGCCGCCATCGTTTATGGCCTCTTGATCAAAACCGGCGGCGAACACCGGGAGGCCCAACTCAACTTGATTGGTAGATTGGCCCCGGGCATCCGCGAAGAAACCGAGCGCTGGCTGCCGCAACTCGACGCCCTGGCCGATGACCTCAAGTTGCCGCTCCTCGATCTGGCCATGCCGGCCCTGCGCCAGCTTTCGCACGAGCAGTACGCCATCTTCCGCGAACAGCTGCAGAACCTCTCGACCATTGATCACGAGACCAGCCTCTTTGAATTCACGCTGGAGCGCGCCGTTGAACACAATCTGGACCAAGCCTTCGGACTGGCAAAAACGCCACCGGTAAAATTTCAGAAGGTTGACCATCTGCTCTCCGCCATCCAGGTGCTCCTTTCTGCTCTGGCCTACGTGGGGCAAGAAGGCGAGGCCGTCAATGCGGCCTTCCAACGCGGGGTTAAACAACTCGCCAGCCAAAACCGTGATCTTGAACTTCTTCCGGTCAAACACTGCGGCTTAAACGACGTCAGCCAGGCGCTTGACGCCGTGGCCATGGGCACCCCGCTGGTGAAGAAGAATGTGCTCTACGCCTCGGCAATGGTGGTAATGGCCAGCGGCCAAGTCAATGAACAGGAAGGCGAGCTGATTCGACTGGTGGCGGACAGCTTGGACGCTCCCCTCCCCCCGTTTGTCCGCCGGCTGCAAGCGCAAGCCGCCTCGGCAGCCTAGTCAAGATGGGTAACCTTCACGGCTAGCTGGACATCAAGCTAGCCGACTTGCTGGCACTCGGCGCGGGATTGTCATCCACCGATGGGATCTTACTGCGGCGCGTGAAGTTCCACTTATCCAGCACCTTCTCCTGCAGATCCTCAAAATAAAGAAAGAGCACCGGCGTGACGTAGAGGGTGATGATCTGCGAGACGATCAGCCCGCCGACAATGACGAAGCCCAGCGGCTGGCGAGACGAGCCGTCGGCCCCCCAACCCATGGCCAGCGGTACGGCACCCATAAAGGCCGCCAACGTCGTCATCATGATGGGGCGGAAGCGTTCGCACGACGCTTCATGCACGGCGTCGTAAGCGTTCTTACCTTTGTCCATTTGCTGGAGGGCAAAGTCGATCATCATGATGCCGTTCTTCTTCACAATCCCCATCAGCATGAAGAGACCAATGAAAGCATAGAGCGAGAGGCTGGCCTCGAAGCCGAGCAGCTTATCCAACCCGGTGTAGAGACAAAGCAGGAGCGTACCAATGCCTCCCACCACCGCCACGGGCAAGGCCGAGAGCACGGTGATCGGGTGCAAGTAGCTTTCGTAAAGCACGCCGAGAATGACGTACATGATGAAGACGGCAAAGATGAGGAGCACGCTCAGGCCGTTGACCATTTGTTGGAAGAGATTAGCCTGACCTTGGAGCGCACCCTGCACGGTGGACGGCACGTATTGGTTGGCCAGTTGGTCGATTTGCTCGGTCACGGTGCCGATCGCGACATTGGGCTTCAAGTCAAAGTAGATGGTGGCGCTGGTAAACTGGTCGATGTGGTTGACGGTGAGCGGGCCCAGCGTCTCCTTCCAATCGGCCACCGCCGACATTGGCACCACATTACCGTTCGAGGAATTGACGTAGAGCAGTTCCAGGTTGTCGGGATAACTACGGAAGTCTCGCGCGGTTTCCACAATTACCTGGTACTGGTTACTCGGCGTCTTGATTTTGTAGATGAAGTTCTGGGCGTAGGCGTTGCTCAGCGTGGTTTCGATTTCCTCGGCTGAAACCCCGTAAGTTGAAGCCTGCTGGCGCTTGATGTTGATCTCCAGCTGGTTGGCTTCCAGCATCATATCGCTCGAGACGGTCGCCATCTCCGGCATCTTCTGCATCGCCGCGAGCATCTTCTGGGCGGCATCGTAAACCTCACCCGGATTGGTGCCATTCAAAGCATAAGCATATTGCCCCTGATTGGTGGACGTCGCCCCGGTACTGACATCGAGCACCGGCACCGGGCGAGTCAGCGGCAGAATGCCCGGGATATCCTGAAAGAGATTGAGCTGCATCACTTTGTTGAGCGTCCCGATCGGTGGCCGCCAGGGATCATCATCCAGGAAGTACATGATTAGGCCCTGGTTATTCGGTACGGCTGTCGTGTAGCCGGTCAACGTCATCACCTGATCAATGTGCTTGGCTTTCTGTAAAACCGTCTCGATCTCTTCCTGGTAGGCCGTCATCTGGTCCGGCGAGGTGGATTGATCCGAAATAAAGATGCCCATGACGAAGCCGCTATCGCCCACCGGCAGGAATGACTTCGGGATAATGAGATAGAAGTAAACCGTGAGCGCCATGGCCACCATCCAGGACAGAGCCGAAATCCAACGATGCTTGAGGAAGAAGTGGAGCGAATTGCCGTAGCCTTTGATGAACCAGTCGATGTAGCCGCCCACGACGCGTTCGACAAACGTGGGCGGCACCCCGACGCGGTTGCCCAGCATGCGCGAACACATCAACGGCGTCACCGTCATCGACACGATTCCGGACGCGAGAATGGCAATGATGATCGTCATGCCAAACTCCACGAAGAGCCGCCCGATGTAGCCCGGCATCGCCGCTAGCGGAATGAACACCGCACAAAGCGAAAGCGTCATCGAGAGGATGGTGAAGCTGATTTCTGTGGCGCCGTTGATCGCGGCAGTCAGAGCATCCTCACCCGCCTCCATTCGGCGGACGGTGTTTTCCAGAAAGACGATGGCGTCATCGACCAGGAAGCCAATGGCCAAGGTCAACGCCATGAGCGAAAGGTTATCCAGGCTATACCCCAGCAACTGCATGGGGATGAAGACGAGGAGCAAGGAAAGCGGCAACGCCACCGCCGGGATGATCGTATCCGTCGCGCGGCCCAGGAAGACGAAGATCACCATCACGACCAAGACAAAGGCGATGATCAGCGTGGTCTCCACATCATCGACCGACTCGACGATCGAAATGGAGCGGTCGTAGCAGACCAGCAACTTCACCGAGGCCGGCAACTGGGCCTGGAACTCGGGGATAGAATCCCTGATGTCCTGCGCCACCTTCACCGTATTGGCACCGCTTGCCTTGGTAACAGCCACCACCACTGCCGTGGCGTTCGGGTTCTCCCCCCGCTTCCAGTAGTTGAACTGGGTCCGCGTATCGTCGACGGATTCTTGCACGCTGGCGATATCGCCCAGTCGCAACGGCCGTCCGTTGACCTCTTTCAGAATGAGGTTCTCGTAGTCCTCCACCGTTTCGAGCTGGCCCTTAGGCTGGAGGAGGAAGGATGTCTGATCGCCGTCAAATTGGCCGGCTCCCTGGAAGGTCGTCCCCGCCTGGACGAGGCTGACAAAGTCGTTCACCGTCATCCCGCGGATGGCGAGCTGGGAGGGATCAACCTCAATGCGCACGGCCTTTTGCGTGCCGTAGACCTGCACCTGCGAGACGCCGCTCATGATGCTGATCTTCTGTGCGACGTTATCCTGCGCGTAGTCGTAGAGATCACCTTCGGTCAGCGTGTCGCTGATCATAGAAAGGTAGATGATCGGCTTGTCGTTGGGATTGGTCTTCGTGTAGGTCGGCGGCGACGGCAGGTCGTTCGGCAGGTCCGGCGTCGCCTTGGTGATCGCGGTCTGCACGTCGGTCGCTGCCGCATCAATATTTTTACTGAGATCAAACTGTAACGTCAGATTGGTCTGACCCTGCATGCTCTGCGAGGTCACCATCTGCAGGCCCTGAATCGACATGAACTGCTGCTCCAGGGGCGTGGCGACATTGGCCGCCATGGTGGTGGGGTTCGCGCCAGGCCAGCTCACGTTCACCGTGATGACCGGCGAGGACACGTCCGGCAGGTCGCTAATCGGCAACGACACGTAACTCAACACGCCAAAGACAATCACCGTCATGACGCACATCATCGTCATGACCGGGCGGCGAATGAAGGGCGCGGACAGGTTCATGGTGACTGTTTAGTTCCCGCCTCCAGAGGCGGGCGGCTGCGGTCCGGCTTTAGGTTTGCTGGACTTCTTCTCCCGTCCGGGAATGGTCAGCGCATCGGGGATGTCGACATTGACCGCGTTACCCGGCTTATTCCCCAGGTTCGAGGCCCCCGGCCCGGGTTTCTTCTCCTGGGTCGCCTTGGTTTGAATCACCTGCACCTTCATGCCCGGCGCCAGCATAATCGTCCCGGTCGTGATCACCTCTTCGCCCGCCCGGACGCCGCTCTTGATCACGACGTCCTTGCCGTGGCGTTGGCCTACCTCGACGACGCGTTTCTCGGCCTGACTCTTGTCGTCCACCACGTAGAGAAAGGTGCCGTCTTGGCTGATCTGAATCGCCCCATGCGGGACCAACACGGAGTTCGGCATCGAGCGCAAGAGCACCCGTACCTGCACGAACTGCCCAGGCCAGAATTTGCGCTGCGGGTTTTGCATGATGGCCCGCATCAGGACAGTGCCGGTCTGGGAGTCGATCGCATTGTCGATGAAGAAGAGCTTGGCCGTGGCTTTGAGGTCAGAGTTATCGGGCGAGAACACCTCCACGTCCAAGTCCGTCATATCCTCAAAACGGCGGACCCGATTCAGCTTGGCCTCCGTAACGGTGAAGTCGACGTAGATAGGATCGAGCCGTTGGATGGTGAGCAGCTTGTCTTGGGTGGAAGGCTCCACCACGTTACCAATATCCACCTGCCGCACGCCGGTTTTTCCGTCGATCGGCGATTTAATGTAACAGTAGTCGAGGTTGATTTTGGCCTGGGCGATTTCCGCTTTGTTCTGCGCGACACTAGCTTCAGACGTGGCAACGGACGTCTTAATCTGATCAAAGTCCTGAGGCGACAGATAATCCTGCGGTACGAGGTCCTTGCTCCGGTCAAGCTTGAGCCGGTTGAGTTTCAGCTCGGCTTCGCTCCGCGCCAGATTCGCTTCTGCCTGGGAAAGGGAGGCTTCGTAGGGGCGCGGATCAATGGTAAAAAGCGGATCGCCCGCCCTCACCTCCTGGCCATCGGTGAAGTGGATCTTGATGATCTTACCTCCCACCTGGGGCGTGATGTTGACCATCTCTAGCGCCACACAGGAGCCAATTTCTTCCAGATACTCTGAGACGGTGGCGAGCCGGGATTTTTCCGTCGTCACGCGATGCGTCACCTTCGGTCGTTTTTGGTCGCTGGAACCTCCGCCACAGCCGGGCAGCAAGACTGCCAGCAAAGCCAACGCCCAGACCAACCGGCTAGATCTCCAGTCTACTCTCCTCCTCAATTGTCTCCTCATTACTGATTCTGTATCTGTCGCCGCAAGCGCGCGCCAAGGCGATCACGCACCGGCAACAGCGAGCCGGTGGCATCGGCCAAGTCAGCCGCCGCGGTATACATGTCGGTCAACGCGGTCGCCAACTGAGCTTCGGCCGAAGCTAGGTTGTTCTCCGCATTCAATAAGTCGAGGATATCCTGCAAACCGTTCTGGTAGGCAATGTTGGTCGCCGTGTAAGACTGCTTTGAGGACGTCACGAGCGCCCGGCCCGCGTCCACCTGCTCGGCCGCACTCTGGAGGGAAACGTAAGAAACAACTACCTCGGCAATGGCTTGAAGTTCCGTGTTGGCCAACTCCTCCCGCGCACTTTCCGCCAAGGCGCGGGCCGACCGGGCTTCGTAAAGCTTTTCACCGCCGTCGAAGAACTCCCAACTAAAGATCAGTTGGCCGATCGCTTCACCAAAGTCACCGGAGCGGTTCAGCGTCTGGCCACCAACGGTCTCTTCCGCATCGTAATAGGTCTTGTCCGCCGTGATTTGGAGCGAGATCGTCGGCCAGATGGCGGCGTCCTTGGACTTCGCCGTTTCCCGCTGCGACTGCCAGTTGGCGTAGGACTCGGCCAAATCCGGGCGCTGGCGCAAAGCCAGGTCGACCAAATTATCCACGGTCTGTTTCAGCACGTCTAAGTCCACCTGCCGGGTGGGCTCAGAGACCGTCAAGGTAGCGTTGCCTGGTAGGCCCAAACTGGAAGCGAGCCGCACCTTGGCCTCCTTCATGTTCCCAAGCGAAGCTTGAAGATTAAACTTCGCTTGTGCGACCTGCTGCCTCGCCTGATAGACCGCCGTACTTGTCCCCAAACCAGCGCGCTGCTTAATCTCCGCGCTATCGAGCGTCTTCTCGGCCAGCTTGAGCGCAACACGGGCGTTGGCCACCTGCAGGCGATCACCGTTGTAGGTGTAGTAATTGGTCATCACGTTGAGGATGACGTCTTGCAAGCTGTCGTTGTAAGCAAAGTTCTCGGCCAAGAGGGCAAAGCGGGCCGACTCGGCATTGGCCTCGCGAGCGCCAAAATCAAAGAGCAGCCACTGCAGCACGATCTGAGGTTGGAAGCCGATGT
>CAWUJC010000141.1:0-6493 GCA_963922355.1 uncultured bacterium
GGTCACTCCTGGTTGGTAAGTGTAAGCCTCTTGAAAGAGCGCGTTGAGCCCCAGAATCGCGTCCTTCAGCGGACGGGTCTTGGGCAAGATTTCCCGCGCCAGTTCCTCCACCTCTGGGCAAAAGAAGCAGTGGCGCGAGGGTTGGAGAAAATCATAGAGCTCACGCCGATGCGGCAGAGTCAGGTGCACCGCCTCGGAGATAGTCAGATCCAAGCCGGTCAACGCGTCCTTGCTCTCCCGGGTGCGGACGGCGCTCCGCGAGGTCACACTTAAGTGCTTGTGCCGAAACGGTACCGACAAACATTCCACCATGTTGCCGAAATAGTCTTGGAAATCTTCCAACGGAACGCGCGGCGTCACCTCGGTAAAATGTTGCTCGACGGTCTGCTTGAGCGTGTTGCGTGGGCGCACTCGCAGCTCGGTGTACGACTCGACCGCCGGCTCCGAGTACTCATATTCCGTGGTGTGGACGATGTGAAAAAGCATAGCTAGACGGACGGTTGATCGCCCTGGTGTTCGAAGAGGTGATCGGCCACGCGTGTGTTCAGCTCGCCCAACTTGCGCACAATCCGGTTGAGCCAATCAGCCAGGCTACGCATGCGGGTGGCACGAGGCTTGGCATCGCGCTTCCCTTCCTCCGTTGCTTGACTGAGCCCGTAGGCCGGTTCCATTTGGCTGAAAAAGCGCGCCAGATCGGCGTAACGCACTTCGCTTAAAAGACGACCAGCGTCCCGCATGGGCGCCTCGGCCAAGGCGGGCGGGCGTTGGCCAAACATGCCCTCAAACGAATCGTTAATTTCATTCAGACAAGAAGCCACCGAGCGCGGGAACTCCTCATCGCGCAAAAGGAGCAAGGCGACTTGGGCGGCGGTCGGGCGACTCCGGTAGGTACTACGATAAGCATGCTGCCCGGCCATCATGCGCAGGAGCGCCTCCAGGTTGCCGTCCTGCGGAATAAAATGAGCGATCGACTCGTCGGTCCGTTTACTGAACACCTGGCGCGTCCCGAGCAGGGTAAAGAAAGCGCCCTCGCTTGAGCGACCCAGGCGCCAGCAATGCCAGGCATCGCTCCGGTTGAGGTGTTTCTGCACGGCGCCGGAAAGCTCGTCGAGCTGAGACTGCAGCTCATCGTGCAACGTCAGATCCTGCAACATGGTCTGCACCTTGGGCGAAAGCTGCTCTTCCACGCACAACGCCAAGTGTAGGTACATGCGGTTGATCACCGCCCAGACTTCCGGCGGCAACGCTTCGCGGACGAGCTGGGCATTGCGGCGGCATTGGCGCAAAGAGCTGATGGCCGAAGCCTCGCTGGCGTCTTCGAGCAAGACATAGCGGGCCAGATCCATGCCCCGCTGTTCTTGGAAGGAGCGGCGCTTGAAGAACTGGGTGGGGTGACCAGTCGCCGAAGCCAACGCTTCCCAAAGGGGAGCCCAGGTCGGCGCATTCTCCGGTGAGGTGGCCTCGAGGGAAAGCTGCTGCACCACTCGCAAGATGCGCACGGTGGCTTCCACTCGCTCGGCGTAACGGGCCGTCCAGTAAAGCGCCTCCGCCGTCCGAGAAGCCAAGTGCATCCGCCGTGGGGTGTGACGCATCATCGGCGCGGGAGCGCGGCGAGGCTCCTCCTTCCCCTCGCCTTTCAACACCCAAGCATCTTTGCTACTGCCGCCTGAAACCGAGGAAACCAGCAGGGAATCTTCCCGCGGAGAGACGCGCGCGAGCACCACCGGAACAGCCCGTGGCTCGCCATCATTCAAGACGAAGGTGCGCAGGCTGATGTGGCGCGATTCAAGCCTTCCGCCCACGCAAGCCGGCGCGGTACTAAAATTGATGCGCGGCTGGGCAATATAGTCCGCCGGGCGGGCTTCCATCCGCCCACGCAGCGCCGCCCAACCCGTTTCGTCGAGCGTCTCGCCCATCCAAACCGAGTCCTTCCCACGAGTAGCGACGGCTTTGAAGACGTACTGGTTCCAGTTCTCAAAAACGTGCTCGCGCTGGTCTACGTCCGCCAAGTGGTGGCAAGGCAACGTCGGCAAGATGGGGGACTCGTTGAAATAAAACTCCAGCATGGCCGGGAGATACGCCGCCAGGGCGCGGTTATCTCCGAGGCCTGTGCCGAAGGCGTTGGCCACGGTGAGCGTGCCCTTGCGCAGGCAGGAGACCAGCCCGGGCACGCCGAATTCGCTGTCTTGGCCAAAGGCGACGGGATCAAGCTGGTTCCCACTGAGGCGGCGGTATAGGACATCGATGCGCTCCAGGCCGCCAATGGTTTTGAGGTAGAGCTCGGAATCCAGGACAATCAGATCGCTCCCCTGCACGAGGGGAATGCCCATCTGGCGGGCCATCGCACCGTGGTCGTAATAACCGGGGTGAGAAAGTCCGGGTGAAAGCGAAACAACTCGCGCCGCAGAGATGGAGGATGGTGCGACGGACTGCAACGTCTCGAGCAAATGAGCCGGGTAGTCGTAGATGGGCTGCACCGGTTGATGCTGGAAGACCTGCGGGCAGACCTGACTGAGAACCCGGCGATTCTGCAAGGCGTAGGAGGCGCCGCTGGGGTTGGAGATGTTGTCCTCCATCACGCACCACTGGCCCGCCGGATCGCGCAATAGGTCAACCGCCGCGACATGGACAAACACGTCTCGCGGCAAAGGAATGCCGACACACTCCCGGTGATAATGAGGATCGGCGTAAACGATCTCGTATGGCACGATGCCGGAACGGAGGATTTCTTGACCGGTGAAAATATCGTGCAGAAAGGCGTTCCAGGTGCGGATACGCTGAGCAATGCCCGCCGAAAGCGTCTCCCATTCCGTGGGCGAGATCGGCAGCGGAACGAGATCAAACGGGAAAGCCGCTTCGCTTCCTTCTTGAGCGTCCTCCAAACCTATACCGTAGGCGATCCCCTGGTCGCGCATCTGCCGACGACTGAGGCGGACGAGCCCGTCCAACGTTTCCGTCCCCTGCCCGGCAAAAAAACCGCGCAGCTGGTTGACGGAGGCGGCCATCACCTCATCTCCCGCCGACCACTCATCATAGGGAGTAGCTGGCGCTGCCGGCACCACGGATGGAGAAGAAATCGGCATAGACGAATTCTAGGCTTAGATGGCGGGACACGCCATCCGAATGAAGCGGCCTCCAGAGGCTAGAAGCTGATGAAGCCAGAAACGCCGCCACCGGCGTTCAGGTTCGTGTAATCCGGCACCAGCGGAGCATCGGACTCGCGCATATCGTAATTCACGAAGGTGCGAACGGAGAACCAGTTGTTGATGGCGTAGTTGATGGTCAAACCAACGGAACCAAAGACGTCGTTGCGGTCGCTGTTGACCGACTCGGTGTAGTAAGTGTACTGGAAGCGGGCAAAGGGCTGGATGTAGAGGTTTTCAATCACCTCCTGCGTGTAGGTAAAGCGCAGGTTCTGGTCCATGCGGTCGTTGAGGTCCGTCGGCAGGCCAAAGAAGGAGCTGACTTCGGTGAAGCGGTAGTCGCCCCAGTAATCAATGTAGAACTGCTGCGTTTCGCTGATGTTGAAGACGCGAGTAACGTACCAAGCCGGGACGTATTCCTTATAGAACTCCGCGTAGTCGGCGGTCGGTGGTTCGTGACTAAGCAGGCGGTTCCAGTCAAAGCCAACGCCAAAGATCCATTCTTTCCAGAAGTAACGGACGTCGGTGAAGACGGTCATCGAGTCGAAGTCGAAGTTGTTGACGAAGGTGGAGTCCGTCCCCAGACCGTAGTTGTACCACTGATAGCGGAAGCCCACACGAGGAGCAATCGCGCCCTCGCCGACCTCATAAGCGGTCGGTGCAACCGCAAATTGGGCGGTGGAGATCATGAGCGTAGTGTCGGTCTGGCCGACCGGCGGCTCGCTCAAAAAGGCGTTGGAGGTATAAAAGTACTGGCTATCGAACAGCACGTCGATCCACTTACGCCGCGGCACCTTACGCACAATATACTGCGGACCAAGGTCAGCCTCTTCCCCGGGGAAAAGAACCGGCACCTGAACTTCGTCGCTCGGAGTGCCCAGAGCGTCATTCATGCTTTCGCGCAGTTCTACGTCCTGACGATTGATGTTAAACTGCTCAGAACGCTCAATCGCGGCTCCAGCCGGACCCAATTGCGCCCAGGCATTGGGGAGGAAGCAGGTTCCTGCCAAGACGAAGGCCAGACTGTAGACGTAGGTTCGGGACATGATTAGTTCGTTCGTGGAGAGACTCGCCAGTGGACCTTGTGGTCCCACTTAGCTCAGCAACTCTCCTGTTATAGCTCTCGGTGCCGATACATTCCCCAGGCACCAGAATTGTGTTTACCGACTAGAGCGCTGTTTGACAAACACTTAAAGCCGCTAAAGGGAAGAAAATGTCTGCTTTCTTCTGGTTTGCTAGTAGTTTGCGCTAGGCAACGATGAATTCGTCGTTCGCCGGCATCTGTAGCTTCCCCTTCTCCACGAGCTTGAGGAGGCGCGGATAGACGTCGTGGGTGGGAACCCCGACCTTGGCGGCAACCTCATAGCTGCCAATCGGACCGCCCGCCTGCCGCACCACTTCCAGGTACGTCTCATCCTCGGCCCGCTTGCGGCGGTGCCCAATGGTGGAAAAATCAACCAAGCTCTCGTCTTCCATGACCTAAACTTGAGGGAGAACAGACGCCTTGGCAACCCCGGAGTGCTGCCATTTTCAACGACATGGCTCGCCTTTTTCCTTCCCTGGTCCCGGCAGAAAATGCCAGGATGCACCTTCACGCAACGACCTCGCGAATGCCTTTTTCAGGACGGGTGGCAGAGTGGTTGAATGCGGCGGTCTTGAAAACCGCTGGCCCGCAAGGGCTCGTGGGTTCGAATCCCACCCCGTCCGCCAGTCTGACGCTGGACCCAGCTGAGGACGGGGAGTCCAAATAACAGCAAAGCGACTTCAGGATGGACGAGTTAAAAACGAGTCAATCCCACCCCGTCAGCCAGCGTGATGCTGGACTCAGCTGAGGACAGGGAGTCCAAATAACAGCAAAGCCATTCTAGGATAGGCGATACGAAGTGGAGTCAATCCCACCCCGTCCGCCAGCGTGACACTGGACCCAGCTGCATAGTCGAGGTCGAGGCATCTTATTACGGCAAGCATTCATCATGGTGACACGCGGCCTAGCGAATTTCAGCCCGTGTGCTTAAGTTAAATCACCATGTCACAGTTTCCTGATGAAGAAGGCGCGGATGGATCTTTCCAGCGCCAACCTGATGAGTTCCGCCACTGGGTGGAGGCGCCCGAAGCAGGCCGCTATCACCTCTATGTTTGCAAGGCTTGCCCTTGGGCGCACCGTGCCTGGCTCACGCGGAACTTGATGGGGCTTGATGACGCGATTTCTGTTAATTTCGTGGACCCCATTCGCGATGATGAAACCGGTTGGGCGTTTCGTGCAGGCGAAGGCCACGGCCTCGATGACGTGGAAGGCTTTCACTATCTTTCAGAAGCCTATTTCAAAACAAATCCGAACCATCGCGGGCGCATCACCGTTCCCGTTCTTTGGGACAAACAAGAAAAGAAGATCATCAACAATTCGGAAGACGACATCATCGAAATGTGGGCCGGCGTCTTTAAACCACTCGCGAAGCATCCAGTTGATCTTTTCCCCGAAGACCTGAAAGACGAACAAGCGGCACTGAGCCTGGACATTTACGAGAACGTCAACAACGGGGTTTACACCACGGGCTTTGCCAGTTCACAGGCAGCCTATGAGTCCAGCTTCCACCAGCTCTTCAGTACCCTTGAAACGCTGGAAGCGCGCCTGAAGGAAGGTGGTCCCTTTCTCTTTGGCGATCGCCTGGTCGAAACAGATTACCGGCTCTTTTGTACACTCGTGCGATTCGATGTCGTCTACTTTGGGCATTTCAAATGTAACAAACGGCAAATCAAAGATTTTCCGGCGTTGCAGAAATACCTAGAAAAGGTCTATCACTCGCCCGGAGTTGCCGAGACGGTCAACTTTGACCATATCAAGCGCCACTACTACTACACGCATGACGACATCAACCCGTCGCGGATTGTCCCCGTCGGGCCTGAGCTTACATGGGCGTGAACCTTCCCTAAACAGAGTATGTAGTTATCTGGGTAAGTGACATCTCAGTTGCGTTCTGGTCGAACCCTTCGAGGATAGAAGTTCCCACTCTACTCCCTATGTTCTCGGTCCGTTTTCTTCTTCTCCTCTGCCTAGCCAGCCCCGCTCCCCTCTTCGCTCAAGAATTCGTCACCTACGAAGCCTTTGGAGCGAAGGGCGACGGAATAACGGATGACATCGAGGCCATCATCCAAGCCCACGATTATGCCAACCAGAAGGGGCTGCCGGTCAAAGCCAATGATGACGCCACCTATTATATCGGCGAGCTTGATCGGCAGGTCGTCGTGCAAACCGATACCGACTTTGGTTCCGCACAATTCATCATCGACGACACCGAGCTGGAAAGCCGCATGAAGCACGTCTTTTCCGTACGGTCCAAGCTCTCAGCCTT
>CAWUJC010000142.1:0-6421 GCA_963922355.1 uncultured bacterium
CTCAATTAGCTCGTCGGCCTTTGCCTTCACCACGTTAACTTGGATTCCAGTCGGATCCGTGTACCGTTCCTGCAGCTTCTTGTCGGTATCGTAGTGCCGTTCGGTGTAGAGGTTAACTTCATTGGAGGCCGCCGGAGCCTCTTCTTTCACTTCAACGGTCGTTTCTTCCGTTTTCGGGGCTTCCGCTGGTTGGCAACCAGCCAAGCCCAGCAAGACAAGGCCGGGAAAAGCTAGGTAAGACAAGGGCAACTTTTTCATAGATTGTTGAAAGCTAAGCCATGTCTGGATTTTTTCGAACGAAAAGAGCCCGGCAGCCCTCTCTTCATAAACAAGCAACAAGGTTTGTCATTTCAACGCCAATTCACTTATTCCGCCCGGTGGACTGGCCAAACTAAACCTACCACCCAAGCGTGATTTGGAGGTCGATCTCCAACTCACTTCCAACGAGATGAGCTACGCGAGATAAGGCCGCGCCAGAGAGAAGCAAAAAGATTTCGCATTGAAACCAACCGATTGGTTGGATAATAGTTACCCTTCATGCGAGAAGTGATTCTTGATCAGGCGGAGACCATCGTACAAGCCAAGGGCCTAGAGGCGCTTAGCTTCCAGCAGCTGGCGGACGCCACCGGTTTGAGCAAGGCCAGCGTCTTCCACCATTTTCGGAACAGTGAAGCGTTGGCGATGGCGCTCATCGGCCGTTGCCGCACCAAGTACGGCGCCGAATACGCCGGCATTTCAGCCCAAAAAAATTCTGCTCCACAGAAGTTACGCGACATCACCGAAAGCTTTTATAAAGGGTTGCGTAAAAATCGATTATGCCTCCTCGCAGCCTTAGGAAGTAGCCAAGGAAGTCTTTCTCAACCACTTCAACGGGAACTGAAAGAGACCGCCGAAGCCGCACTCCGGACCTTCACTCTGATCTTCGCCCAAGGAAAGGAGGAAGGCAGCCTGCGTTTCGAAGGCCCGCCGGAAGTGGCCGCCCGGGGTTTTCTCGCGCTCCTTCAAGGGATGCAACAATTGGCCCGCTTCAGCGGCGATGTGCCGACGTTCGCTTCCACTCTCGATGCTTATCTGGCTCAGCTGGAAGCGTAACCATTTTTCTTCAGATTGACCGATCGGTCGGTTGACTTTTCCTCGCCCAACGCTTAAGTGGATTCTGTCAACCAACGATTTTTTACTAACCACCCCATCTCAGAGGACATCAAACATGGCAACATCCAAACTCGATTCGGGAGGCATTCTTCCGACCATCACCCTTCCCCTTGTTGGCGGAGGCGAGGCCACACTTGGCCAAGCCGATGACGCTAAAAACTGGCGCTTGGTCTTTATCTATCGGGGGCTGCATTGCCCCATCTGCCATCAGTATTTGAAGAAGCTTGATTCGTTGAAAGACCAGTTCCTGGAAGCGAAGGCGGAAATCATCGTGGCTTCAGGAGACCCAGAGGAAAAAGCCAGCGCCATGGTCAAGGAAGAGAGCTTGAGCCTCCAGGTCGCCTACGGTCTATCGATCGAGCAAATGCAATCGCTCGGCCTGTGGATTTCTGAGCCGCGTTCCTCGGACGAAACGGACCGCCCCTTTGCGGAACCGGCGCTCTTCGCCATGAACACCGACGGCAAGATTCAACTGATCGACCAATCCAACACGCCGTTTAATCGCTCCGACCTCGTTGAGCTTTTGGACACTGTTATCTGGATTCAAGAGAACAACTACCCCATCCGCGGAACCTACGGACAATAAGCTGCCATGAAAAAGATCTTCCACATTAACGCCCACCAGCCCTACCCCTTCTCCGAAGGCAAACTTAACGCCGCGCTTTCCGAGAAGGCGAAAGCTCACTTCCAGGCCAACGGCTACGAAGTCAAAAGCGTGAGCATGACGGAACCCTACGACATTGAAGAGGAAATCGGCCACCACCAGTGGGCAGACGCCGTGTTTCTGCAAACCCCCGTCAACTGGATGGGCGTGCCCTGGTCCTTCAAGAAGTACATGGATGAAGTCTACTCCTATGGCATGGACGGCCGGCTCTGCAACGGCGATGGCCGCACCCGCAAAGACCCCAGTATCCAGTATGGCCAAGGTGGCACGCTCAACGGCAAGCGGTACATGGTCTCACTTACTTTCAACGCACCGAAGGAGTGCTTTGACGCCCCGGATCAATATCTCTTCCAGGGCCGCGGGGTAGATGACCTCTTTTTCCCGACCCACATGAACTTCCGCTTCTTCGGGATGGAGCCAATGGAAACCTTCGTCTGCTATGACGTGATGAAAAATCCAGACATTGAGAACGATTTTCAGCGTTTCGAAGCCCACCTCAATCAGCATTTTCCGAAGCTAGCTTAACTCCCCCCACCGAGTGACTTCCATGAGCGAACCCACTTTCACCATTGCAGAACTCGTTGCCCAAGAGGGGAAGTTCGAAGAGCTCAAACAGATCCTCACCGAACTTGCGAAACACACGCGCCAAGAGCCTGGTGCCCTCGAGTACTTCTTCATTGAAGACAAACTTAAGCCCAACACCATTCTTTCCTACGAACGTTGGCAAGACGAAAGCGAAGAAGCGAAACACTGGGAGACGACGCACTTGAAGGAAGGCCTCGCCAAAGCCAGTAAGATCTTGGTCAACGGCGAAGCCATTCTCCATAAAGGTCCTCAAATCATCTAACCACCTCTAATCATGAGCAAAACGATTCTGATCACCGGAGCAGGCTCGGGCTTAGGCCAGGGCAGCGCCCTTGGGCTGGCCAAAAACGGGTACAAGGTCATCGCCACGGTAGAAAACTGGCCCCAAGTCACCCAGCTTCGCCAAGACGCAAAAGCAGCTGGCGTCGAATTGACGGTCGAAAAATTCGACTATCTCAACGAAAACGATCTGGAGACAATTCTACGAAAGTATGGGGAAGAAACCGACATTTGCGTCCCCTGTGCAGCCACCGGAGAAACAGGGCCAATTGCGGAAATCCCGCTCGATCGCTTCCGCCACGTCTTTGAGGTTAATGTCTTCCGCACCCTACATCTTGGCCAACGCTTTGCGGCGATCTATGCCCAACGCGGACGCGGCAAAATCATCTTTGTCTCCTCTATTGTGGGTTTCATGACCTTCCCGTTTCTGGCCCCCTACTGCGCTTCCAAACACGCCTTGGAAGCGGTCGCCCAACTAATGCACGAGGAACTAAAAGGAACTGGCGTCCAAGTATCCACCATCAACCCTGGCCCCTTTGCCACTGGCTTCAACGACCGGATGTATGACACCGTCGACCAATGGTACGACCCGGCCAAGAACTTCACGCCTGAGCAGCCCATTCGCGATGTGCAAGCCCTCTTCGCCCAAGAAGACTTCCAGTATGACCCCCAAGGCATGATTGATTTCATGGTGGATGTCATCCCCAAAGATGAGCACAAGTTCCGGAACGTCTTCCCAGAAGAAGTCATCCCAGAAGTAAAAAAGTATCAGGACGGCCTCTGGGAGCGTCGCATAAGCCCAGCCTAAAGTGACTTGGCCCGCCCCGCTTCCCGTTGAAAATGGCGGGGCGTCTGCCCGGTCAGTTGCTTAAAGACGGTGGAAAAATGCTGACTGGACGAAAAGCCTAACTCGCCGGCGATTTGTGTGATGCTCATGCCAGTATCGCAGAGCAACTGGCGCGCGCGCGCGATCCGCACTTCTTGCAAATACCGCAAGGGGGGCTGACCAAAAGCCAGGCGGAACTGAGTTGAAAGGTAGTTGGGCGAGAGTCCGGTAAGCTTGCCCAATTCATCCAGCTTCCAGGCATGCTCGGGAGTCGCCTCCAAGAGCTCTTGGGCCCGATACAGCCCAGGAGGAATATCGATGGGTGAACGAGTAGCTGGCTCCGAAGAAGGTAGCTGGAGGAGGCGCTCAAGTTGCAGCGTGACGAGGCCAAACAGATGCCGCAGCGCCACGGGCTGACTTGTTTCGGCATGCGTCCCTTCTTGGATCAATAGCCGAAACAAGGGCTCCAAGGCGTGGGCATTCTTGAGCACCAAGAACGAGGAAGACGCCACGGGCAAGTGGAATGTCCACCAGGGACGAAGATCGTACTCAAGAAAGAAGAAGTGTTGCTGCCCCGCCGAAAAGCGAACGGACTCATGCTCCCTCTTCGGGCCAACTAAGTACGCCTGCCCGGCGCTCACCTGGCTGACGCCCCCCTTGTGTCGCCACTCGCTCGAGCCGGCGGCCTGATAGTACACCTCCCACCCTTTATGTTGATGCGGCCCCACCCGCCATCCGTCAGGAATCCAATGTTCTCCGAGCTGAATAAACTCCGGCAAATCTGGATGAGGACCCAGCACCCAACAGCCGGCTAGCGTGTCTTTTCGGCGGATGAAGCGCATGCCTGATAATTTAAGGCAATCGTAATATTTTGTACAATCTTCGGTAAGAGCTGGAAGCCTTTTCTCGCCCTCTGGACTAAGACTTATGGGATGTCCGACTCCCCTCGCCTTCGCCTCGCCTTCATTGGGTCCGGCGGCATTTCGAATGCCCATGCCAATGTCATAGAAAAACATCCCGACCTCTTTGAAGTCGTCGCCACCTGCGATATTCATCAGCCAAGTGCCGAAAAACTCGCCGCTCGCTTTGGTGAGAACATCCCCGCCTTGAGCAGCAGTGAAGACTTGTTTGCCCAAGTTGGTTCCCAACTCCAAGCCGTCATTATCTGTACGCCGCATTTCCTGCATTTTCCCGCCGCCGAGTTCTTTTTGCGGCAAGGCATTCCAGCTCTCGTCGAGAAACCGGTCGTCTGCCACCTGGATGAATGGACGCGCCTGCGTGAACTCGAAACTGACCGCGCCTTTGTCCAAGCGGGCAACATGCAACGGTTTGACGCCGAGTCCCTTTGGCTCCGCGACTTTGTCCAAAGCGCCGACACCTTCGGCGCTCCTCGCTCCTTCGACCTCAACATCTGGCAAAACATCCAGGGCTACATTGGCGGCAATGACCAACACTGGATTCTGGACGGTGAGAAGGCCGGGGGAGGCATTTGCATCAGTGTCGGGATTCACCCGCTCGATCTCCTCCGCTTCATCACCGGCCAGGACTTCACGCATGTCACTGCCTCCGGGCGATTCGACCCACCGTTCACGAATCGCGCCGAGTCATCCTGCTCCACCCTCTTCCAGATGAGCGGTGGGATCACCGGCACACTCCACGCCTCCTACCAGCCGAGCCGCGTGCCCTACGCCCAGCGGATGGTGCTCTACGGCGAACGCGGCGGCGTCTACCAGCAACCGGAGATGGGGAACTACGCTGGCCCGTACCTCACCCATAGCGCCGATCCCAACATCACAACTTTCGGGGACATGTTTGCGGCGTTCGAGCCCATTGCAGAAAAGGCCAAGGCAGCCTATCCGCAAGGTGCCTCGGGCGGTTTTGCCGGTCAGCTCCTGCACTTCCGCGAAGCCGTTCTGGCCTGCCGCAAGCCGCAGGAAAACAGCCTGGACATCAACCACAACACCATCGCCGTACTCGATGCCATCGCGGATAGCCTGCAGTCCGGCCAAACGGTCGAGGTCACCTCACTCTAAATCGCCATGCAAGTCACCCAACAAGATCAAAACATCGAGTTTCGAGTCGGCGACGCCCTCGCCGGCACCTATCGCCTCGATGATCGCTTCAAACCGCACTTCTGTGCGTTACGTACTCCTGCTGGCCACAACGTGACGTTGGTCAGCCCGGGCGATCATCGCCATCACAAGGGACTGATGTACGCCCTCAAATGCGAGGACCTCAACTTCTGGGAAGAGGAGCCGGGAACGGGGCATTGCGGCATCCAAGAAATCAAGTCGACCCAGCTGCAGGAAAACGGGTTTACGCAAAACCTTCTCTGGCGGGAAGAAGGCGGCCAGCTCGCTACCTATGACGAACAGCGCACCATCACCTGCACGCCCGATCCTGCGCAAAACGGCTACCTCTGGACCTGGGAAACGCAACGCACGGCTCTCCGCGAGCATCGCCTGGTCAAAAGCGGCTGGACCTTGGACCTAGAGGATGGTCGCAAGATCAACTACCACGGGTTAGGCATTCGACTCCCCTGGATGTGGGCTTATGGAGGGCCTGATTTCGGTAGCATTGTGGCGGGTGACACCCCTCTCACGGATCGCGAAGCCAGCGGCCGACATGACGCCAACCTGGGCATGTGGGGCGTGATTGATGGGTGCTGGGAGCGAACCAAAGCCCGCGTCACGATCCGCCAAGAACACGGATTCGCCTGGTTCGCCCTGAATTCCGGCTTCGCCTATCTCTCCACCGGCCCGACCATCGAAGAAGAACTCGAGGTGCGCCGCGGGCAAACTTTCACTGAAACCTACACCGTCCTCATCCAAGACCTCCCCACCCCCTAAGACCTATGGCAACCTACACGATCACGTTGAACATGGAGTACTGTCGCTCCGCGGATAAATCCTTTG
>CAWUJC010000143.1:0-6392 GCA_963922355.1 uncultured bacterium
CCGGTGCGGCTTCTTCGGGCTGAAAAGCTTAAACCTTGGCCCGGCCGAAAATCTGCGCGCCTCGCTCCTCTTTGATGCGCGCACCAAACGCGGTTTCGCTGGCGGCTTGGAGCTAAAGTGGGACAAGGACTCTACCAACAAGTTTGAGTTCCTGGGTTACTACGCTCGGGACAACGAGTATGTCGGGGCAAACCCGAGCGACAATCCGATCAGCACTCTCAATAATGTGCCGTATGGCTCCGTCGGAGGCGAGAATCGCTACCGACTCCACATGCGCAACCGCATTGACCTGAGCACGGACCGCAATTTGTACATGAACTCCAATCTGGATTATTGGAGCGACCCGTATGTGACGTTGGACTTTTTCGAGAGTGATTACCGCCGAAACGTCCAGCCGGATAACTACGCGAACTTTGTCCAGCGGACGCCCAATTTTGCCTTCACCTTTTTTGGGCGGGCGCGCCTCAATCAATCCTTCGAGCAGGTTCAGCGTTTGCCCGAAGCCCGCTTGGATATCCGACCGCAGAAAATCTTTGATTCCCCGGTCGAATATCTCTCGCGCTCCTCCATGGTGAACTTCAAGCGCAGCTTTGCCTCTCGGGGTGTGCCGACGCCTCCGCCGCAAAACTACAGTGCTTGGCGCTACGACACGTTCCATGAATTTCGCTATCCGAACCAGTACTTCAACTGGCTCAATTTTGCGCCCTTCATTGGTTTTCGTGGTACCTACTGGTCCGACACCAACGATAACCTGAACGACCGGTACCCCAACGACGGTACCAAGATTAAGCGAGACGCGGGCCGCTTCCTCCCCAACATGGGCTTCGAGGCTTCCTTCAAAGCTTCCAAAACCTGGCTGAACGAACGCAACGAAGAATGGGGCGTTTATGGCCTTCGTCACGTGCTTGAGCCGTTCCTGGCCACCCAGTTTATTCCCGTTGTTGCGGGTACGGCGGGCGACCAAGTACGCGGCTTTGATGACCGCCTGGTCACGGATCGCTTAAATCCGATTACCTTCCCCGCGTACAATTCCGTGGATAACTTGGAGGAGATGGGAGTCATTCGGCATGGTCTCCGCAACCGCCTGCAAACTCGACGCGATGGTCGCAATGTGAATTTGGTGGATTGGGAGCTTGCTCACGAATTTGACCTCTATCGAAATTGGGACACACAGCCTGGTTCCAATTCCTTCTCCAGCAACGTTTTTAGCGATTTGAAGGTCAATCCGCTGCCGTGGTTGGGCTTCCGTTCCTACACCTCGTTAGCGTTATCCGAAAACAGCTATAACGAGTTCAACAACCAAATCCGCTTTCAGCCTGTCCCCGCGTACGAGTTTTCCATTGGCAATCGCTACATCGATAACAGCCCGCTCTTTGACAACAGCTACCAGGTTTATCTCAGTAACTTCTATCGCTTGAACGAACACTGGCAGTTTGGCACGCAGCACATCTTTGATACGGGCGGCTCAGATGGTCTTCGTGAGCAGGTCTACACGGTTTACCGCGATCTTTCGGCCTGGCAGCTCGGCTTTAGCTTTGCAGATCGGAAGATCAATGTGGATAAGCGCGAACAGGTCTTCTTCTTCTCGCTGACGCTCAAGGCCTTCCCCGAGCTGACGGTTTCGAGTGGTGCTCAGTAGGCCACTTGTGGCCAAGGATGAGGCGCCGGGACGTTCTTCCTGGTGAGGGAGGCGTGCTCGGCAACTTTTTCGTTGTACTTGTTTTGACCAGCGGCTAAGCGAGAAGAGCGGTTTTGCACCCACGGAGCAGAGCCTTATCCCCACCCCAGTCGTTACTATATGAAAATCAGCATTATTGGATCGGGCTATGTTGGCCTTGTCACCGGCACCTGCTTCGCCGAAGTAGGCCATCACGTTTACTGCGTGGATAACAACGAGGAGAAAGTCCGCCAGCTGCAGAGCGGCAAAGTCCCGATCTACGAACCTGGCTTGGAAGAGCTGATTAAGAAAAACGTTGCGGGTAATCGTCTGACTTTTACCTCCTCAATTGAAGAGGGGATCAAGAATTCTGAGGTTGTCTTTATTGCCGTTCCGACTCCGCCGCAGGAAGACGGCTCGGTGGACCTGAGTTTCATTGAAAAAGTGGCGCGCGAAATCGCCGAAGTGCTGACCGACTATCGCGTGATCGTCGATAAGAGCACCGTGCCTGTTAAGACGGGCGAGAAGGTGACCCAGACCATTAAGCGCTACAACAAGCACGGCGCTGAGTTTGCTGTCGTCTCCAATCCGGAATTCCTCCGGGAGGGGTCTGCTGTCGCGGACCTAATGGAGCCGGATCGTATTGTAGTCGGTGCCGACAGCCAGAAGGCGCTCGACATCATGCGCCGCCTCTACGAGCCGTTTAACGCGCCGATTCTCTGCACGGACCTCAATTCCGCCGAGTTGATCAAACACGCCAGCAACAGCTTCCTGGCTCTGAAGATCAGCTACATCAATGCGCTGTCGATCATCTGCGAAAAATCTGGCGCTAACGTCGAGCTTGTCGCCGAGGGCATGGGCATGGACCACCGGATTGGTCGCGCCTTCCTCAACGCTGGCATTGGCTACGGCGGCTCTTGCTTCCCCAAGGACCTCAGCGCCTTTATCCACATCGCCGAAGAAATTGGCTACGACTTCAAGCTTCTGAAGGAAGTGGAAACCATCAATCAGGGGCAGCGCGAAGGCTTGCTCCGTAAGATGCGCGACACCCTTTGGGTGCTGCGGGAAAAACGCATCGGCATCCTGGGCTTGGCCTTCAAGGGCAACACGGATGATACCCGCAGCTCGGTGGCCATCCGCCTAGCGCAGGACCTTCAGGCCGAAGGGGCTTCCATTGCCGCCTACGATCCCAAGGGGATGGAGAAAGCCAAAGCTGATCTACCCAACATTGAGTATTGCGCCACCGCCGAAGAAGTGGCGGAGAACGCGGATTGCGTCATTGTCGCGACCGAGTGGAACGACTTCAAGTCGATCGATTGGGCGGGCATGAAGGACAAAATGCTCAGCCCGCTCGTCTTTGATGGCCGCAACTTGCTCGATCCTGAATACATGAAGGAGCTGGGCTACACCTATCACTCGATCGGGCGTTAAGCCTCTTCGTAGCTTTCTAATAAGCTGGTGGCCAGCTCGAGCGCTTCGGTCGACTTGCCGCCCAGCATGCGCGCCAGCTCTGCTTGGCGCGTTTTGCCTTCCAGGGGTTCCAGCTTGGTCAAGGAGCGCTTACCTTGCACGTCCTTGCGCACCGCAAACTGACGATGGCCTGCTGCTGCGACCGGTGGTAAGTGAGTGATGCAAAGAACCTGATGAGATTCGCCCACCTCGCGTAGGCGTTTACCAACGGCGGTCGCGGTTTCGCCACCCACGTTAGCGTCCACTTCATCGAAGATCAGCGTCGGAACGTGGTCGACCTTAGCCAGGGTGGTTTTGATCGCCAACATCACTCGTGCCATCTCGCCGCTGGAGGCAATCGCACGGAGTGGGCGAGGTTCCTCGCCCGGATTGGGTGCGAGGATAAAGTCGAGTTGATTGCCACCCGTACTCCAGAGGCCGGAGCGCGGCTGAATCGCAATGGAGAAATGGGCCTGGCGGAAGCCAAGGTCTCGTAACTGGGCCTCGATTTCCTTGGCCAGCGGCTTGGCCACCTTCCGGCGTTGGCGGGTAAGTTTCTCGGCAAATGCCAGAGCCTGGTCTTCCAATTCCTTGGCTTTGGCTTCCAGGCTCTCTAAATCAGTGCCTTCCCCGTCGAGTTCTTCGAGTTCGGCTCGGACCTCTTCGCCGTGCCGGATGACGTCTTCGAGTGTCGGCCCGTACTTGCGTTTGAGCTTGTGGAGGTCAGCAAGTCGAAGTTCCAACTCCTGGAGCCGCTCGGCGTTGAGGTCTACGGCCTCGGCCCGGGCTGTGATCTGGCTCTGGAGCTCCTGTAGATTGGCGGCAGCCGCTTCGTTCAGCGCCAAGAGTTCCGTGGCATTCGGGTCCAACTGGCTCCAGCGGGTCAACTCGCGTTCGATTTGGCCCAGTTGGTTCAGGACCGCATCATCGTCTTCGCTCAAGAGATTAGCCAGGCCACCGGCTAGCTCCAAAATTTCGCGCGAGTGGGAAGCCGTGTCGTGTTCCTGGTCAATGATTTCGTCTTCGCCGGGCTGCGGTGCGGCGGTGTCGATTTCCTTGAGCTGAAAGCGCAGCATCTCGATGCGTTGCTCGCGTTGCTGTTGATTGCCTTGCAGGTCGTCGATACGCTGCCGGAGTGCCACCCAGGCTCGATAAGCTTCCTGATATTTTGTCCGGGCGGGCTCCAGCTTCCCGTAGGCATCGAGGATGGCGAGCTGGCGGTCTGGGTGCAGGAGCGACTGGTGATGGTGCGGCCCGTGGAGATCGACCAATTCATCTCCCAAGGCTTTCAGGACCTGAAGAGTAACCGGACTGCCGTTGGCAAATTGCCGGTTCGCGCCGCTGCTACTCAAGGTGCGTTTTAAGAGGAGGCTGGGGCCGTCACAAGGCTCGGCGCCATGCTCGTCTAATAAGGCATTGAGGCGTTGGAGGAGAGGGGAGTCGTTCAGTTCAAAGACTGCCTCAACCACGCATTGGTCTTCGCCCGAGCGGATCAGCGTCCGGTCGGCGCGCTGGCCCATCAGGAGGTTGAGCCCGTCAATCAGGATCGATTTTCCCGCGCCGGTTTCCCCCGTCAAGGTGTTGAGGCCGCCGCCTAGCTCCCAAGAGAGATCATCGATCAGAGCCAGGTTTTTTAATCGCAAATGGCGGAGCATGGGACCGCAAGCGTAATCGATCCCCTGCCAGTTGCAACCAAGAGAAAGACGGGCAGGTTAGGCCATGATTCAACTCGTGATTGGCACCAACCGCCCCGACTCCAACTCCGGCAAAGTGGCGGCCCATCTCCAGGAAATGTATACGGCCCGTGGTGCCGAGGTCGGGGTCCTCGATTTGGCGGATCTCCCGCCGGAAATTTTCTCCCCCAGCTCGTACGCGGAAAAACCAGCCAGTTTTGCGCCTTTTGCCGAAGCTATCGTCCACGCCACGGGCATCCATTGGGTAACGCCCGAGTATAACGGCGGGATGCCCGGCGTCGCGAAGTACTTCATCGACATGCTGACGTTTCCAGAAAGCCTAGTTGGGGTGCCGGCCACTTTTACGGGGGTGGCTGCCGGCATGTGGGGAGCCTTGCGCCCGATCGAGCAGCTCGAAGCTGTCTTTCAATATCGCTCTAGCCTGATTTACCCGGGCCGCGTCCACTTGATGCCGATTGGAGACCTGATGGGAGAAGATGGACGGCTGGCCGATGAGAAGTCGCTGGAGCGGATGGAGAAACAAGTTAGTGGCTTCCTGGAGTTTGTGAGCAAGGTCAAAGGCTAAACCAACGCTGAGGCCACTTGCATTCCTTGGCGCCTGGGGAATAGTTTCTCATGAAGCCAACCTTGTCCTCTGCTCGTGCTGTGAAACTGGAGTCGCCCTTTACCCGTCCCACTCGTTTAAGTCGGCGGAGGCTCCTCCAGCGAGGCGGCATGGCGGCCGCTAGTATGTGGTTGGTTGGCCGGATGGGGAGCGAGGCCTGGGCCCAAGCCAAGGAAAGATCCAAGGGCCCGTTTCAGGTCGATCCATTGCCCTACGCCGCCGATGCGCTCCAACCGTCCATCGACGCACGGACAATGACCATCCACCACGACAAGCATTACGCAGGCTACGTGCGCAAACTCAACAAGGCGGTTGAGTCAACGCCGTCACTGGCCGGGAAATCCTTGGAAGAGATTCTGGGCAATTTGGACGCCGTGCCGGAGAACGTGCGCACGGCGGTTCGCAACAACGGCGGCGGCGCGGCAAATCACGCCCTGTTTTGGAAAATCATGACACCTAAGAAGGGTCAAAAGCCGGCCGGAGCGTTGGCTAAAGACATCGACGCGAACTTTGGCAGCTACGACAAATTTGCGGCAGATTTCAGCGGGGCGGCGGGCACTGTGTTCGGCAGTGGCTGGGCCTGGCTCTCGCTAGACCCCAGCGGTAAGCTGTTGATCGAAAAAACGGCTAACCAAAACAGTCCGTTGATGGAAGGTCGCCAACCAGTGATGGGCCTCGATGTCTGGGAGCATGCGTATTACCTCAAGTATCAGAACAAGCGGGCTGACTACATCAAGAATTGGTGGGATGTCGTGAACTGGGACTTTATTTCAGATCGCTACCAGAAGCTGAAGGCCTAAGTTAGCCATCCATGTTAACCGACGGCTTCTTTTCGACGCACTCCCTCTCCATTTTGGGGGAGTTTGACCGTCGCAACCCCAAGCACTACCCTCTGGACGTGGCGAAAAAAATTCGTAAGCAGATCAGTGTGCCGCAGGAAGTGATCGAAGCGGCCAAAAGCCGGGAAGTTTCCCTTTCCGAGTATGTG
>CAWUJC010000144.1:0-6388 GCA_963922355.1 uncultured bacterium
GGGCTTGCCTTCGCGAAGCACCTGCACCTTTTCCACCTTCGGGCTCTGGACCGGAAAGACGCGCTCGACGCCTTCGCCAAAGCTGATGCGGCGGACGGTGAAGCATTCGTTGACGCCACGGCCCTTGCGGCCGATCACGACGCCCTGGAAGACCTGGATGCGCTCCTTGCTGCCTTCCACCACGCGGGTGTGGACTTTGACGGTATCGCCAACGTTGAACTGGGGCTTGTTCTGCTTGAGCTGTTCGCCCTCGATTTTTTCGATGATCTGCATGATATTTTCCTGATCGTTTCTCTTATTGCTGCGGCTGTCTGGGATGAATCAGCTCGGGCCGAGTGAGGGATGTTTTTAGACGACCTTGCTCGTTTCGCCAAGCCTCAATATCAGCATGGTGGCCAGAAAGCAGCACATCTGGCACCCGCCAACCCCGGAAATCTTCCGGGCGCGTATATTGCGGGCCTTCCAGAAGACCCTGATTCGTTTCGGTAAATGATTCGT
Source organism: uncultured bacterium (assembly GCA_963922355.1). Taxonomy (GTDB): domain Bacteria; phylum Verrucomicrobiota; class Verrucomicrobiia; order Methylacidiphilales; family UBA1321; genus CAWUJC01. The sequence continues at coordinate 499 of CAWUJC010000144.1, forward strand.
ATTCAGTACTTTCCCCGTTTCCCACCGCTCCCGGCAAGAGGCGGACGGCGGCATCAATCACCACCGCGGCAGCCAAAGCACCGTTGGTTAAAACATAATCCCCAATCGAAATTTCTTCGTCCACGAGGTGCTCGACGACGCGCTGATCGACCCCTTCGTAGTGCCCGGTGAGAAAAATCAGGCGCTCGCAAAGACTGAACTCCCTGGCCACGGATTGCCGAAAAAGCCGTCCACTCGGGGTCAGTAAAACGACCTTACCACGACTTTCGTCCATGGCTTGAACTGCCTCGACTGCCTCAAAAATCGGCTCGGGCTTGAGCACCATGCCGGGGCCGCCGCCGTAGGGGCGATCGTCCACCGTGCGATGCTTATCGTGGGTCCACTCCCGGAGCTGGTGGAGATGAATGGTCACCACGCCATCGCGCTGCGCCCGCCCCAGGATACTTTCGCCCAGGGTCGCGCGGAGGATTTCCGGAAACAGCGTGATAACGTCAATTCTCATCTCGAGCAAAAAGGGAGAGGAAAACTACGGCCTAATGCCGCAAGCGCAAACTCGTGAGGAGTGGAGCCCTTAAGCGCTGCCCGGCTCTTGGATCTCAACCGCGACTTTAACGCGTTCGCGGGCTGCAGCCACGTTGAGCAAGCCACGAATGGCGCCAATGGTGCGCCCATGTTTGCCAATCACGCGGCCAATATCCTCAGGATTGAGGAAAACCTGAAAGGTGACGGTGTCACCTTCGGTGATCTCGCGCACCTCGACCTCCTGCGGCTGAGAAGCCAGCCGACGTAACACGAAGTCGAGAAAATGCCGCATGGGTTCCAGTATAAGAAACCCGCCTGCGCCGCGTCAACTGCCCAGCTACTTGGAGGCCGCTTAGGCCTCGGCAACCGCGGACTTGGCCTTCTTGACCAAGCTGCGCACGGTGTCGGACGGCTGAGCGCCAACGCCGAGCCAGTAGTCGATGCGGTCGAGCTTGAGTTCGGCCTGGTTTTCGTCGGCGTGCGGGTTGTACGTGCCGAGGATTTCGATGAACTTGCCGTCGCGGGGGCTGCGCTTGTCGGCCACCACCACGCGGTAGAACGCACGGTTGCGGTTGCCTTCGCGGCGGAGTCGGATTGCGGTTGCCATGATTGTCTAGATGGGTCGGGGGTTGTTGGGGTGTGAGGGGTGTCTATCTGCGACGGCCCCCCATCATTTTTTTGAGCATTTTCTCCGGGTTGCCGCCCCGCGTGAGCTTCCCCATCATGCGCTTCATTTCATTAAAGCGCTTGAGCAGGTCGTTCAGTTCACTCACGCTGGTGCCGCTGCCGTTGGCGATGCGGATACGCCGCCGGGCATTGAGGATGTCCGGTTGACGTCGTTCCGCCGGCGTCATCGATAGCACCATGGCTTCCAGGCGCTTGATCGCATTTTCATCGACGGCGGAATCAGGTATCTTAGGCATTCCCGGGATCATGCCAAGCAGATTTTCAAGCGGACCCATCTTTTTCATCGCCCGCATTTGGTCGAGAAAGTCCTGGAGATCGAGCCGCCCCTTCTTGAGCTTCTCCTCCATCTGAGCGGCATTTTCGAGGTCAAACTCCTCCTGGGCCCGCTCGACCAGGCCGACGATATCGCCCATCCCAAGCATCCGGGAGACCAGCCGCTCGGGCGCAAAGACCTCCAGCGCGTTGGCCGCCTCCCCGGTGCCAAGGAATTTGATCGGCGCATCCGTCACCGCCTGGATGGAAAGCGCAGCACCACCGCGCACGTCGGCGTCAAACTTGGAAAGCACCAGGCCGGTGACCTGGACCCGGCTGGCAAAGGCTTCGGCCACGCTGACGGCAGCCTGACCGGTGGCGGCATCCGCTACGAGTAGCGTTTCCTGCGGCTGCCAGACTTTGCCCACCTGCTCCAACTCTTCGAGCAAGGTGTCGTCCACGTCCAGGCGGCCAGCGGAGTCGAAAATGGTGATGCGCGCGCGGAGACGTTCGGCCTCGGCAGCGGCTTCTTTAGCCACCTTGGCAACGTCCTTCTCCCCGCGAAAAGCGAGGACCGGGACGTTGATTTGCTTGCCCAGGGCCTCGAGCTGATCGATGGCGGCCGGTCGAGCCAAGTCACCCGCGACGAGGAGGACGTCCTCTTTCAGCTTCTTCTTAAAGTGCAGGGCGAGTTTGGCCGCCGTGGTGGTTTTACCCGCACCGTTCAAGCCCACCAGCATGAGGCGCAGGGGCCGGTCGGAGGAGATGTCATTGTCCTTATTACCGAAACGCGCGATCAACTCATCATTAACGATTTTGACGAATTGGTCGCCCGGCTTAATCGAGCGCAGCACCTCTTCGCCCATGGCCTTTTCTTTAACCTCGGCGCAAAACTCCTTCGCCACCTGGTAATTCACGTCGGCAGCAAGCAAAGCGCGACGGACTTCGCGCACAGCGTCGCTCACGTTGCTTTCGTTCAGCTTGCCGTAGCCGCGTAGCTTCTTGAAGACGCTCTGGAGCTTCTCAGTCAGTTGGTTCTCTGCCATGGGAAGTGGAGCCTAGCAGAGCTTGAAGAAGAATTAAAAGCCTAGCATTTGCTTCAACATTATTAATGTTCAACGTTGACGATCGAGAATGGACCTTTACCGTATTTCTTTGTAGCACACATCGCGGCAATAACTAGCACACTCTCATTGATTATGACAACTAACAGTGGCATTTCACCTATACCAACCCAGTTCATGCAAGTATTCAAATCAAGATTTTTTCATCTATTATCCTGCTTCATTTTGGTCCTTCTTTCTGGAGCCTTTGCGGGATACATCAATAGTTGGAACTATACCCATTTACCTATTCCAAACAAACCCGTCGCCGTTTGGTGGGCAGCTATGGGAGCAATGGCCGCTACCATCGGAGTCTTTGTTCTAGTTGCTAAGGTCAGTAATGATATTTCGATTCCTTATTGTATTGGCATTGCCTTCATCTTTGGTTATGCTGGACCTTCAGTCGTAGAATCCTCAATCAAAAGCTTCACAGGAAACGAAGCTTACGAGAATGCCAAAAAATCTATAAACTTTGACTTCAATAATTTGAAGCAACAGTTAGCCGACGAGAAGTTAAGGTGGGAGAATCCTGATCCGGCTCTAAGGATCAAGAATCAGGAGAAGGCGCGGAAAGAAGATGCGATTAAAGCTAAAGAACTGGCCTTATTAAGTATGAGGTTAGGCCAGTTCACCCACAATCCAGACGAACAATTACAATTACATGCCTATGCCTTTGAATTTTCGAACTACATTATTGCTTACGCTGAGTTCAAACCAGAAGACGCGCTCGAATTAATCGAAGACTTGCAGCCGCAGGCGAAAGAATATCGCTTCAATCTAACGAGTGAACATCTTGAAGAATATAGAAAGAAGATTAGGTCTGAAGTTGATCTACTCATCAAACATCGCCAGGAAAATCGAAAAGCCTTGAGAGAAACCCAGAATTTATTAGCAGCCGCCCAAGCAAACGCCCAACCGAAGAATAAAGAAGATCTCGAAACAACAACAGCTAACCAACCGTCTCAAGATGAGCAAGTATTCGGTTGGATTCGTCTAGCCAGCAGTAATGACAAGGGGAAAAGTTGGCAAAATTTTTTACTTGATCCGGCCAATGAGACCACAAAAAGCTATCAAGAATTATGGGAAGAAAAGCTTCAAAACAAAGGCAGAAGAGATTCCAAAGGAAAACGTGATATAACTGGAATGGGCAAGATGTCTAATATTGAAAAATCGTATTTGTATATCATTGACTACACACTCAGCGGCCAACCCTTGAGTACATATAATAAAACAAGACAATTAGTTACCACTACTCAAGTGAGTGTACGTGTGGGTCCAGCTATTCCAAAGGAGAGTAAAAATAATCCTCTTCTTTTTCAACAACGAGCCGGTTACTTTGAGAAAGGTGTGTTAGTGCAGCCAAATGAATCAAAACTCGTAAAAACAGATTCTGTCTGGCAAATCTGGCTTAAAGTAGAACTTAATAAACAAGACATTAAACCAAACCTTTACCAGGATCCTAAAGACACATCTTTAGCGACCAAATAGAGCTTACCTACTTTACCTGGACAGAGGCGAAGAGGCGCTTGCCCACATCGGTCTTCGTGTTAATGGGCTCGATGGCGTTGAACACATAGAGCATCTGGTCAATCAGAATGAAGATGGCCTTGCCTTTGTGCGGGGAGCCGTTGTGATCACAGGTGAAAAGCAATTCTCCTGCGTTCTTGCCTTTAAACTTCGTCAGGCGATAGCCGGTCTCCGTGGCGCTAAATTCATTGAGCATGCGTGACTTGGCAATGCCGTAGGCCCGCTTCTCACCGCCCATCATCAAGACGACCTTGGGGAGCTTGGTGTAGCCAAAGCCAAGAATGCGTCCTTTGGCTTCGTATCGCTTGACCACGGTCGTTACGTTCCCGACCGGCGTCAGACTATTGCGTTCAAACTGTTCATAACCGCCGGGGAGCTGAGCGCTGACTTTGCCGTCCGGCCCTTTGACCGACTGCCACTGGTCCGCGTGGGCAATGCCCAGCGTCAGGCTAACCGCCGCGACAACAATGACGAACTGCCGTACGGCCCGGGTGATGGGGTAAAGTAATGTCATGTCTCCTCCTTGCTGACAAGGTCTTAGGGATAAGACGTTCCAGCCAGCCAAAATATTGCACTTTATTGTGTCAATTTCGTGGCGAGGGCCAAAAAAGGTTTTTGTTTCGCCTCTCCCCCCAATTTTTCTTGGCACTTGACCATTACTCGTGGCTTAATCCGCATCGTTCTTTACCGATCATTCAAGATGCCCGACCGATCCCTACTTTTTAGCCTTTGTCTTAGCTTCTTTGCAGCTCTCCCCAGCCAAGCGCAGCTGATGCTCAACGTGGATACGGCAAACGAGGAGTTCTTCTTCACCGGTTCGGCCACGGGCAATGTAAATTATGTCAGCTTGGGTGCCATTACGACCTACGGAGTCGACTTCGGGAACGCCAGTTTTGTTTCCAACGACTCCACCAACATATCTTCTGGCGTTGACCGAAGCGCAGCGTTCTCGGCGAATAGCCTGATCGTCTATGAAAACGGCAACATCCTGCTGCGGTTCGATAGTGGTTTCATTTTTGGACCCGTCCCTGACCCCAGTCCAGTCAGCCTGACCGGCAACGGAACCCGTTTTGATTATTCCAGCTTTGATCCGACAACAAAAACCGTCTTGGAGAATTCTATTGGGGATAGCCTAGCCAATACTTCCGGAACTGGATTTGGTTCGGTTGAGATCGTGCCCGAGCCCACCAGTGCAGCGCTCGTCCTGGGTGGCCTTGGCCTGCTGGCCCTTCGCCGTCGGCGCTAGCAACATCCTCGTAAAATTCCAGGCGGCCGGAGCCAGGCGAAGCCTGCACCCATCAGTTGGGCGGGGCCTGCTAGCCCCGACCGCCCTTTCTCAACTCAGCCATCACCAACCACCCGGCTGGATCTGACCAATCTGTTTAGCCTCGTCACTGAGACCTGAGGAGCGACCACCGCGTGTCGCCCTCCTTAAAATCAATTTCTTAAATAAGCTCCTTTTGTTCCAAAGTTGCGTCTTTTTGGCTTTATTTCGGGATACATTTTCAGTTCCAGGGCTTACCAGGCATACTGCCAGCCAGCCGTGACCATGTAGTCCGAGCCAAGCTGCGGTCCGGCCAAGCGTTGATAGACGGGCAATTCCACTTCCACCGCCAGACGATTATTGGCCGCCCAGCCCCAGCTAGCGGGCGCGTAGAGATTCAAGCCCAGGCCAACGTCGATGCGCTGTCCGGCCCGGCGAGTTGGATCGGCCGTCGGGATCGCGGTAGACGGGACCGTGAGCGTGACATCGCGCCCGGAAATGTTGCCCCAGGTCGTCCCCCTCACGCGGACGGATG
>CAWUJC010000145.1:0-6385 GCA_963922355.1 uncultured bacterium
TTGCTGCCGGAAGGCGATCCCCTTCGGCACGCCACCCAGCAACTCCACTCATCCCCGATCGTCAGCCTCCACCTTTGGCTGGACCGCCCCATCCTGGACGAGCCCTTCGTCGGCCTGCTCGATTCCCCCGTTCACTGGGTCTTCAACCGCCAGGCTATTGAGGCCGACCAGGAGGTGGCCGGGAGTGATCCCTCCCTGACCGGCAAGCCCTGCTATTCCATCGTGGTCAGCGGTGCCCGTGACCTGATGAGCATGACAAGCGACCAGCTTGAGGCTCTGGCGCTGGAGGAAATTCGCCGGTTTATCCCCGCCGCCCGGGAAGCCCAGCCGCTTCATCGCGTGGTCTACAAATCCGCCGACGCCACCTTTGCCACGACCCCGGAAGCGGAAGCCTGGCGCCCGGAAACCACCACCACCTGGAAAAATTTCTGGCTCGCGGGCGATTGGACCAACACGGGCCTCCCCGCCACGATCGAGGGGGCCGTGGTGAGTGGTCGCCGCGCCGCTCAGGCGGTGGATGCCGCCTAATCTGGGCTGGTTTCCTTGGGGGATTGGCCTTATATTTACAAATACGGCGCAACTTCGCGCCCTCCACCCGGTTTACTAAGGAAGACCTATGCTGGAGCACGTACAAAATTCCGACTGGAACCAAGAGAAGGCGGCCCACCTACTCAACCGGGCCGGTTTCGGCGCGACGCAGGAAGAAATCGAGCGTTTCGCCGCCATGCGCCCTCGGGAAGCGGTCGATACCATCGTCGATTTCGAGAAAATCCCCGATCCCACGACCCATCCAGAATGGGCGGTGCTCGACCCCAACCAACACAACGAATACAAGGCGATGCGCCTGTTCTCCGGCCCGGAGAAGGAAAAACAGCGCCGTCGGATGCGCCGCGAACGCAATCGCCAAACCAACGATCTACGCCATTGGTGGCTGGAGCGGATGGCCTCCGGCCCTCGCCCGTTGCAGGAGAAGATGACGCTCTTCTGGCACGGACACTTTGCGACCAGCATCCAGAAGGTGAAAAGCCCGTACTTGATGTACAAGCAGAACGAGATCTTCCGCCAAAAGGGAACGGGGAAGTGGCTCGACCTGCTAACGGCGGTGAGCAAAGACCCCGCCATGCTCATCTGGCTGGATGGCGCCCGGAGTAACCGGAAGAAACCGAACGAAAATTTTGCCCGCGAGGTGATGGAACTTTTCACCCTCGGCGAAGGCAATTACTCCGAGGACGACATCCGCGAAGCCGCTCGCGCCTTTACCGGTTGGAGTCTGGCGCGCAACCGCCAAGAGTTTACCTACCGCGAACGCATGCAGGACCCAGGGGCCAAACGCTTCTTTGGTCGAGCCGGGAAGTTTAAGGGAGAAGACATCCTTGAAATCCTCGTGCGGCAAGACCAAGCCAGCAAATTCATTACGGGCAAGCTCTGGCGCTTTTTTGTCAGTGAATCCCTCCCCCCACGCTTGCAGGATGAATTGGCCCGCCGTTTTGCCGGCCACCGCCAAGTCTTTGCCCCGTGGCTGAAAGACGTCTTCCTGAGCCGGGAATTTTACGCACCGGAAGTCATGCGCCGGCAGATCAAGAGCCCCGTGCAATGGCTGACGAGTACGGTCCGCTCGCTGGACCGCTCCCTGCCGCCCACCGTCGTCAGCCAGCAAATGCTGCGACAACTGGGGCAATTCCTCTTTGAGCCACCTAACGTGAAGGGCTGGGACGGCGGCACCGCCTGGATTAACACCAACCACCTGCTCTCCCGCTACAACTTTGCCAAGGACTTGGTCGAAGGCCGCTATGGACGAGGCCGGGGCAAAAACGAATACGTCATGACCAAGCTGACGAAGGGCGAGCCCAAGGGTCGCGACGCCATGATGGAGCGGTTGATGCAGTCGCGCCTTTCTCGGATGGAACCGGTCGATGTCTCCAAGCTGCTACCGGAAATCCAAGAGACGCCGCCCGACCAGATTTTATCCCAACTGGAAAACCGCTTCCTTTCCATGCCGCTGAAGCCCTCGCGCCGCGAAACCCTAGCCCAGTACCTTCAGCAACATCCCCAACTCAACGAAAACAGCCTCCGCCGCGCCATCCGCTTGCTCATGTGCACGCCGGAATACCAGCTGACCTAAGCCCCGAACCGACATGTGTGACTTCCAAGAACCAACGCCCGAGAATCTGACGACCCGCCGCGATTTCCTCCGTACCACGGTCCTGGGCGGTGCCCTGAGCTGGACGGTTCCGAGCTTCCTCGCCTCCACCTTCGATACGCTGCAAGCCAGCACCACGACGGCGACCCAGTTCGCCACGGGGAAAGATGCGCCGATCCTCGTCGTCATGCAATTGGCGGGCGGCAACGACGGCCTGAACACGATCGTTCCTTACACCAACGACGACTACTACAAGGCCCGCCCGCAACTCGCCCACAAGCGCGAGGACCTCTTGCCGCTCAACGACGAGTTGGCCGTGCCCAAGCACTTCTCCGCCTTTAAGGACCTCTACGACAACGGGCAGGTCTCCATCCTCAACGGCGTCGGCTATCCGAACCCGAATCGCTCGCACTTCCGATCGACGGAAATTTGGCATACGGCCAGCGACGCCGAACGCTTTGAATCGCACGGCTGGCTGGGCCGTTACTTCGACAACGCCTGCGAAGGCAGCGACCCCGCCGTTGGCATTGCCTTAACCAAGGAAGCCCCTCAAGCCTTTAGTGCCGCGGGTGCCAGCGGCATCAGCCTCTCTCGGCCGGAAAAGTACGGCTTTGAACCCACCGGACGCGGGGAAGAACGCCAGATGCAACGCTCGGCCTATGAGCAGTTAAACCTGGACGAGGATGATCAAGCCGGCGCGACGGTCGCGGAAGTCGGCATCCCGCACAATCCGCACGTTGATCCGCTCGACTTCCTGGAACGCACCGCGATGGACGCGCAAATGAGCAGCGACCAGATCAAGCGTGTGGCCAAGGAAACGAAAAACGAGGTCAAGTACCCGGGCAGCAACCTGGCCAAACAACTCGCCCTCGTCACCCGCCTGATCGCCGGTGGCATGCCCACCCGTGTCTACTACGTCAGCCAGGGTGGCTACGACACGCACCAAAACCAAAGCTGGACCCATCAGCGCAACATCACCCAACTCGCCGAAGCCATGCAGGCCTTCCTCTCCGACCTCAAAGCGATGGGACTGGAGAAGCAGGTGATGGTGCTCACCTTCAGCGAGTTTGGCCGCCGGGTGAAGCAAAACGGCACCGCCGGCACCGACCATGGCGCCGCCGCGCCGCTCTTCCTCTTCGGCCAAAACATCTCGCCCGGCCTGCTAGGCGCCTATCCGAGTTTAGCGGAAAAGGACCTGGATAAAGGCGACCTAAAATTCCACACCGACTTCCGCAGCGTCTACGCCACGCTCCTCCAAAACTGGATGCAGCTTAGCCCGGCGCAAACGCAGCAAATCCTCAAAGGCAACTTCGACACGCTACCGATCGGTGTGCGCGCGGCTTAGGCCAATTAGACCAAGCGCAATGGGGTGCAGCGTCAGGCTGCTAGTCAAAGATCAGCATGAGGTAGGCAAGGAAAACCATGAGGTGAACCACGCCTTGGAGCACGTTCGTCCGGCCGGTGGTGAAGGTGATCACGGTCAGAAAAAGCGTCAGCGCTAGCATGGCGATCTCCGCTGGTTCCAACCCAAGCTCCAACGGTTTGCCGGTAAAAAAGCTGATCGCGAGGATGACGGGCACGGTCATGCCGATCGTCGAGACGCTCGAACCCAGCGCGATGTTCACGGTGCGCTGAAGCTTATTGGCCAGCGCTGCTTTGACCGCGCTCATCCCTTCCGGCGACAAGATGAGCACCGCCACGAGCAAGCCCCCCAGCGCGTGGGGTGCGCCTAGCGTCGTCGTGCCGTAGTCGATGATCTTGGCCATGTACTTAGCCAGCAGCACGATGGGCAACATGGTCAGCGCCAGAAAAATAGCGTGGAAGAGCGTCGAGCGGATGACCAGCCCTTCGTGGTCATGCGCCTCGTCCGCCGTTTCTCCCGGCTGTTTGAAGTAGCCTTGGTGCCGGTTGGTTTGGAGAAAAAGGAAGACGATGTAGAGGCCAATCGACATGACCAGTAGGCAGATCTCCATGAAGGGCGAGACGAAGCCCCCAGGCTGCGAGGTGGTGAAGCGCGGCAAGACTAGACTGAGAATCGAAAGCGGGACCAACACGCTCAAATACGACAGCGCCCCCGAGAGGTTATACTCCTGCTCGTGGTGCCGCCAGCCGCCCAGCAACAGGGTCAGCCCGAGCATCCCGTTGAGCACAATCATCACCACCGAGAACATGGTATCGCGGGCGAGCGAAGGGTTGCTGTCGTCGCCGGTCATCATCACGGTGGCGATCATCACCGCCTCAATCCCAATGACCGAAAGCGTGAGAATAAGCGTCCCGTAGGGCTCGCCCAGCTTCACGGCCAGGCAATCCGCATGGCGCACCACCCCAAAGGCCAGCCAGAGGATGATCCCAAACAGCCAAGCAAAGAGCCCGGCGGCCATCCAGCCGTTAGCTAGGTTTCCCATCCAGCCGTAGCCGAAGAGGATAAAGAGAATCGTCGTGACCGCGCCAAACCAGAGACCGATTTCACTGCGCAGCACACCGGGGGGACTTACGCTTGTACTCGCCATCGCTCCCCCTCTCGAAACCGTTTAAACCGCTTCCGGTTTCTTCTCCGGTGGGTCAACCCACTTGCCGTGCTCGGCAATGAGGTCCTTGAGGCGATCGACGGCCTCATCGCTCGGTATGTTGAACTTCACCGGCGTCTTGCCGACGTAGAGATTGATCTTCCCTGGCGCACCGCCGACGTAACCAAAATCCGCATCGGCCATCTCGCCCGGGCCGTTCACGATGCAGCCCATGATGGCAATCTTCACGCCCTTGAGGTGATCCGTCGCCGCGCGAATCCGCGCCGTGGTGGACTGCAGATCAAAGAGCGTGCGACCGCAGCTGGGGCAAGCCACATAATCCGTCTTGAAGATGCGATTCCCCACCGACTGCAGGATGTTAAAGGCCAACCGCACGCTGGCTCCTGGACCGGGCTCGCCGCGGACCAGCACACCGTCGCCCACGCCATCGGCCAAGAGCGAGCCGAGATTCGTCGCCGCCACCAACATGGTTTGCAGCACGTCGGGCTTCTCGCCCACCACCGGCGGTTGGAGCGTGTCTTTGAGCAAAATGGGATGCTGAGCCGGCACGCGAGCGGCCAGCAAACGGAAGGCCGTGATCGGCGAAAGCTCCACCCCGTCTTTGACGGTATTGACCAAGGGCTCGGGCGCCTCGGTGATGAACTTGAGCGCGGCCTCGTCCCGCGGATCGACTTCCACCACGTTTTCCTGCTCGACCACAAAGTCGGGGAAAAGATCGCCCAGGGCTTCTCGCTTATGGGCAATCGCCTGGAAGACTTGATCCGTACAAGCCACGCGCGTGGTGACGTCAATGCCGCCGATCTTTTCCTGAGTCAGGTTCAGCTCCGTGGTCTCGCGCTTGGCAAAATGGAGCGGATCGAAAGAAAGCTCCGGCTCTTCGGCCAATGGTTCGCGGTTTGCCAACTTGTCCACCGCAGCGACCAGAGCGCGCGCAACGGGGATTTCGTGGATGGCGTCCTCGGTCAGCGACACGCGAATGGTATCGCCTAAGCCGTCCGCCAAGAGCGAACCGATCCCGATGGCGCTCTTGATCCGGCCGTCCTCACCGTCGCCAGCTTCGGTCACGCCCAGATGGATCGGGTAATTCCAATCCGGCCCTTCGGCCGCCAGGCGAGCGACGAGCATTCGGTAGGCGTTGATCATCACCTTCGGATTACTCGCCTTCATGGAGAAGAGGAAATTATGGAAATCGCAGGCCCGAGCGATGCGAGCAAACTCGAGCGCACTTTCCACCATGCCCAACGGCGTGTCGCCGTAGTAGTTCATGATGCGGTCGCTGAGCGAGCCGTGATTGGTGCCAATACGCATGGCAATGCCACGGCGCTTACACTCTTCCACGAGCGGGATAAACTTGTCTTCGATCCGCTTCACCTCGTCGGCGTACTCGTCGTCGTCGTAGACCTTTTCGACGAATTTCTTTTTATCGACGAAGTTGCCGGGGTTGATCCGGACCTTGTCCACCCACTTGGCGGCTTCCATTGCGGCGTCGGGCTTAAAGTGGATGTCGGCGACGAGCGGAACATCACAGCCTAGCTTGTTCAACTCGGCGCGGATATTTTCCAGGTTGGCGGCGTCCTTCTTCGTCGGCGCGGTAATGCGGACAATCTCGCAACCGGCTTCGACCAGACCCACTGTCTGTTTGACGCACTCCGCCGTATCCATCGTGTCGCACGTCAGCATGGACTGGACGCGAATCGGGTTCTCCCCGCCAATGTGA